>DATCFA010000405.1:0-2152 GCA_036509805.1 Casimicrobiaceae bacterium | reverse complement strand
CCACGCCAGCGCGGCAGCAGCGACGCATGGATGTTGAGACAGCCCAACCGCGGCCAGTCGAGCACCGCCTGCGGCAGCATGAGGCCATAGGCGGCGACGACCAGCACATCGAGCCCGATGTCCGGAAGCGACGCGCGCGCAGCGGGCGGCTTGAGCGATACGGGCTGCAGAACGTGGAGGCCGCGCGCCATTGCGCGCGCCTTGACGGCGGCGGCGGCGGTGGCGAGACCTCGTCCCTTTGGCCGATCGGGCTGCGTCAGGACGACGGGTATCGTGTAACCGGCGTCGCAGAGGGCGTCGAGCGCCGTGGCAGCGAACGCCGGCGTGCCGGCAAACCCCACGCGCAGCGGTTGGCGCGTCACCCGGCGAGCTTCTGCTTCTTCTTGAGCCTGCTCGACAAACGCGCGCGCTTCAACGGCGACAGGTAGTCGACGAACATCTTGCCCACCAAATGATCCATTTCATGCTGAATGCATACCGCCAGCAATTCGTCGGCATCGAGCTCGAACGCCTTGCCGAACTGGTCGTGCGCCTGGACACGCACGCGCGCCGCACGCGTGACCTTGTCGTAGTAGCCGGGCACCGACAGGCAGCCTTCCTCGCACTCGGCTTCGCCTTCGGCGGCGACGATCTGCGGATTGACGAACACGCGCAGCGTGTCGCGTGTGTCCGAAATGTCCATGACAATCACGCGCTTGTGCACATCGACCTGCGTTGCCGCGAGGCCGATACCGGGCGCCGAGTACATGGTTTCCGCCAGGTCGCGCGCCAGCTTGACGATATCAGGCGTGAACGCGCGCACCGGTGCGGCCACCTTCTTCAGTCGCGGATCCGGATATTCGATAATCGGCAGGATCATGGTTCAATGGTGGGGCGTCGCAAGCTGCTGATCAAGCGTTCGGCAGCGCCATTGCGGCGCCGGGACAGGCATACAACGCTTGCGGGCATTTCGACAGCCCGGACGACAGCAAAGCTTGCCAAATGCATGTGTCGGATGCAGAATCCCCTTTAAGTCCTTATTTTGCGGCGGTTTAGGACAGTGCGAGGCCCGCTGGCCAAGGAAGAGGTCTTATGCGTCAACACTTTAGCACATGCCTCAAGCGGGCGGCCGCTGTCCTTGCCGCGTCATGCCTGCTGGCGCCGGCGGCGTTTGCCGACGATCCGCTGCAGCTCGCCGACGACGCGCCGTCGTCGTATACGGTGCAAAAAGGCGACACGCTGTGGGCGATCTCCGGGCGCTTCCTCAAGGATGCGTGGCGCTGGCCGCAGATCTGGGGGCTCAACCGCGAGCAGATCAAGAACCCGCACTGGATCTATCCGGGCGACGTGATCGTGCTCGACCATCTCGGCCCGGGCGGGGCTCCGCACCTGTCGGTCGCACGCAAGACCGTGCGCCTGTCGCCGACCACGCGCGTCGAATCGCTCGACGTCGGCGCCATTCCGTCGATCCCCGTCACCGACATCGGTCCGTGGCTGACGCGTGCGCTGGTGACCCTCGATGCGGGGCTTCCGAATTCGGGCGAGATCGTCGCCGGCCACGACCGCTCGCGCGTCGTGCGCGGGCAGAACGACCGCGTGTATGCGGTGGGCCTCGACCCCAAGGCCGGCGAGACCTGGTTTATCTACCGGCCCGGCAAGGCACTCTATTCGTACGACAAGAAGCACGTGCTGGGCTTCGAGAACCGCTACCTCGGCACGGCGCACGTCGACCGCTTCGCCGAGGTCAGCACGCTGACGATCACTGAGTCGGTGGAGGAAATCCTGATTGGCGACCGCCTGGTTCCGGTGCCGCCGGAGACACTGCTCAATTACGTGCCGCACGCGCCGGACAGGGATATTCGCGGCCACATCATCGCGTCCTATCACAACGAGAGCGAGCTCGGTCGCGGCGCGATCGTCACCATCGACAGCGGAACGACCGAAGGCGTCGACGTCGGCGACGTGATGGCCATCTACCACGGCGTGCCGCCCATCCGCGACCCGCGGCCCAGCACGACGCCGCCGCAGATCCTGCGCTTCCTCGACCAGACGACGTTCTTCACGCCCGACCACATGCTGCAGGTGCCGGAGGAGCGCACGGGGCTGATGTTCGTGTTCCGCGTGTTCGACCACGTGTCCTACGCATTGCTCGTCAACACTTCCGAACCCGTGG
>DATCFA010000404.1:0-5113 GCA_036509805.1 Casimicrobiaceae bacterium | reverse complement strand
CGCGCGATCTCCGCCGGCAGCGATGCGCGTCCCCACGCTTTCAGCGCCGCGGGCAGCCCCGCCAGGTCGGCGCCCGCCTCGGCGAGCTGTTCGGTGAATTGCTGCTCGGCCAACTGCGCCGCCTGTTCCTTCAACTGCATTTCCTGGATGCGCGCGCGCGCAGGCTCGAGCTTGTGCTCGACGCTCATCCGCGTCTCGTCGCCCTCGCGCAACTGCGCACCCAGTCCCTCGAGCGCATCGCGCGCGGCGCCGAGCGCCTGCTCGGCCGACGTGCGCAGGACGAGCTGACGCTGCAACGCTTCCTCGACGGGCGTCCAGTCGATCGACGCGCGTTCGCCGGTAAGCCGCGCCAGAAGCTCGCGCTGGCGCAATACCTGCTGTTGCAGCGCTTCGTCGCGGCGCGCGGCCTCGGCGATGCGCTCGCGCGCGCTGCGCTCGGCGAAGTCCGCTTCCTGCGCGGCGCGCTCGGCGTCGCGCACCCGCTCGCGGCCGCGCACCAGTGCTACGTCGTGCTCGTTGCGCGCGTGCTGCGCGGCTTCGAGCCTTGCGATTTCATCGTGGCGCCGCGACTGCAGGTCGGCGATCTCGCGTGCGACACCCTCGCGCGCCGCGTGCTCGGCGGCCATCAGCGCGGCCAGCTCGTCGCGCTCGCGCGCGAGCTCGGTGAGCCGCCGCGCCTTGGCTTCGGCTTCCTTGCGCAGGTCGGCGAGCTCGAGGTCCAAGTCATGCACACGCCGCTGCTGCGACGCGACGGCCAAGCCCTCGAGGTGGTAGTCCTGCTGGTGCGCATTGAGCGACGCCTCGGCGGCGTCGAGGTCGATGCGCGAAGCTCCCGCCGACTGCTGCGCGTCGGGCAACAGCGATTCCAGGCGCTCGAGCTCGCGCTGGCGGGCGATGACGCCGTGGATTTCGCTGTCCGGCGCGAACAGCGTGACGCCGGTGGCGGTCACCAGGTGCCCTTGTGGCGTGACGAACGATTCGCCGACCGCCAGCGTCGCGCGCGCAGTCAGCGCATCCGCCAGGCTTTCACGGCAACGCACGCCGGCGACACCATCGGCGACGAAGCGCGCAACGCGCGGATCGCGGACTTCGAGCCTCCCCCACAGCGCGTCAGCCCCGGCACCGCCCGCGGGCGCATCGGCGGCAAGACCGAACAGCGCGATCCGCGGCGATGCCACGCTGGCATCGGACAGCCACGCGGCCACCTGCGCCAGATCGTCCACTTCGACGCCTTCGAGGCGTTCGCGCAACACGGCCTCGAGCGCGTTTTCCCATGCGCTGTCGACGCCGATCGCCTGCCATAGCTGGCGCGCCGCCGCGAGTCCGTGGTCCTGGCGGAAGCGCGCGGCATCACCGCCGTGGCCGATCTTCGCCTGCAGCGCCGCGAGCGCCTGGCGGTGCGCGTCGAGATCGGCCAACGCCCGGCTGGCCGCGTGCCACGCGTCGCTGGCGCTGCGATGCGCCGACTGCAGCGCCTGCACGGTGGCGGCGAGCTCGGCCACGCGCGCCTCGCGCCCGGCAAGCTCGCGTCGCTCGTCCGCGAGCTGCTCCTCCAGTTCGCGAATGGGATCGCTGAGCGCCGGTCCCGCCTGCGCGATCTCGGCGACCCGCCGCGCATGGCGTTCGCCGAGCGCGGCCGCGGCCTGCGCGTGGTGCTCGCGCCGCGTTTCGCCGATGCCGATGTTCTGCTCCGACAGTGCGATCTGCTGCTGCAGCGCGGTGAGCGCCTGCGTCGCTGCGGCGAGCGCCGCCTCGAGCTCGGGAATCGTTGCCTGGACGCCGTGCTGGATGTCACGCGCATGCGCATGCGCATCGACGGCGTCGTCGAGCTTGCGCGCGAGCGTCTCGCGCTCGCCAGCGATCGCCTGCTGCTGCCCCGCGAGCGCCGCGATTTCGGCGTCGAGCTCGGTCACCTGCGCGGCGATCCGTGTCTCGCTTTCGCGCGCATAGCTCAACTGCTGCTCGAGTCGCGTCACCTCGGCGTTGGCGGCGTAGAACGTTCCCTGGCGCTCGTGCATCGCATCGCCGGCGGCGAAATGCGCGCTGCGCAGATGTTCGAGCGCGGCCTCGGCCTCACGCAGCTCAGCCTGCACGCCCTCGAGCGCCGTGGCCTGCACCGCCACGTCGGCGGCGTGGCGCTCGCGCGCACGCGCGGCATCCTGCTGCTTCGAATGCCACATCATGTGCTGCGCCCCCTTGAGGCGCGTCTCGAGATCGCGGTATTCGGCGGCGACCGCGGCTTGTTGCGTCAGGCGCGCGAGCTGGCCGCCGAGCTCGTTGCGGATGTCCTCGACGCGCGCGAGGTTCTCGCGTGCGTCGGCGATGCGCCCCTCGGTTTCCTTGCGCCGCTCCTTGTATTTCGACACGCCGGCGGCTTCCTCCAGGAAGATCCGCAATTCCTCGGGCTTGGCCTCGATGACGCGCGAGATCATTCCCTGCTCGATGATCGCGTACGCGCGCGGGCCGAGCCCCGTGCCGAGGAACAGGTCGTGGATGTCGCGGCGGCGCACCGGGATGTTGTTGATGTAGTAAGTGCTGTCACCGTCGCGCGTCAGCACGCGGCGGATCGACAGCTCGACGAATTGCCCCCACTGGCCGCCGATGCGTCCGGCGCTGTTGTCGAAGATGAGCTCGACCGATGCGCGGCCGACCGGCTTGCGCTCGCCGGCGCCGTTGAAAATGACGTCCTGCATCGACTCGCCGCGCAGCGCCGACGCCTTGGACTCGCCCAGCACCCAGCGCACCGCGTCGATGACGTTGGACTTGCCGCAACCGTTGGGGCCGACGATGCCGACCAGCTGGCCGGGCGTGCCGATCGCCGTCGGGTCGACAAACGACTTGAAGCCGGCGAGCTTGACTTGAGTAAGACGCACGTGGGAGACAGCGGAAAAGTGGATGAAATCGCCGCAGTCGGCGCACTGCCGGATCGAGCGACCTGTTTGCCGTCAAATTATAACGGAATGCCGGAAGCCGGTTGCCCGCGCATTCCATTCCACGGGCACTGCGCCGTGCGCGTGAGCCGCGCCGATGCCCAAGGTGCCACAAGGCGCAGCACTTCACCGGCGACGATGTCGAAGCCGACATCGTCGACTGCGCTCAAGACCCCGCGCCCACCGGGAAACGCTACCGAAAGCCCGCAGCGAAAGCGCGGCCTACGGTCCCATCCGCCGCCGGTCCGCGCTGCTAGCCAGGCACGCGGCAGCCGGGAATCGTGTCGACGTAGTCGACCACCGGCGCGTAGTCGACGCTGACAGGGCTCGCGTACTGGGCGTTGATGTAGTAGAGCTTGCAGGGCTCCACGTTCAGTGCGAGCGAGCGCAACTCTCCACCCCCGGGACGCGGCCGTTGCGCGATGCCGGCGATCGTGATCTCGTGGTGACCCGGCTCGATCTTGATCGGCCGTGTGGGGAACGCGCTGTTGCCGTCGATGCTTGTGATGACGGCCGGCTGGCGGTTGATGAGGGCGACGTGGTAGCGCGCGCCGCTGACTTCGCTCCAGGTCGGGCCCCACGTCTGGCACGAAGCGACCAGCAGCGAGAGCGGCGCGACCAGCAGTGCACGGTGTAGTTTCATCTCGTTCCTCGGTTGGTTCGAAGGGTGTCCGGCCCCGGGGAAGATCGTAATCCACGATTCGCCGGAAAACAAAAGATCGTCCCCGATCCGTATCAACGTTCCGGGCGACCGTTCGTTGACCGCCGCGCGCCGCCGTCGATCCCCGCGATCATCGCGGGTCGAGCGGCATCGCGCGCTCGGCCAGCGCGGCGAGGTAGCCCGCGCCGACGGCGATGACGTCATCGTTGAAGTCGTAGCTGCTGCTGTGCAGGAACTCGCCGTGGCCGGCGCCGATGCCACCCTGCCCCAGCCGCGCGTACGCGCCCGGCCTGCGCTGCAGCATGAACGAGAAATCCTCGGAGCCCATCGACGGCTCGAGGTCGCGAACGACGTTGTCCTCGCCGACGACACTCGCGGCCACACCCGCGGCGAACGTCGCCTCGGCATCGCTGTTGATCGTCGCCGGATAGACTCGCTGGTAGTCGAGGCGTGCGGTCGCGCCGAACGCCGCGGCGATCGAATGCACGAGCTCGGCCAGGCGCTTTTCGATCATGTCCTGCGTCGCCGCGCGGAACGTGCGCACGGTGCCGACCAGATGCGCCTCGCGTGGAATGACACTCATGGCGCCAGGATTGCCCGCCTGCATCGCGCACAGGCTGACCACCGCCGTATCGACCGGATCGACGTTGCGCGACACGATCGACTGCGCGGCGACGATGATGTGCGCCGCCACCAGCACCGGATCGATCGTCAGGTCGGGATGCGCGCCATGGCCGCCGCGGCCGGCGATGTGAATCTCGATGCGGTCGGCCGCCGCCATCATCGGTCCCGGTCGCACGGCGATCTTGCCGGCCGGCAGCGCCGGCCAGTTGTGCAGCGCATAGACCTCATCGGCGGGAAATCGCTCGAACAGGCCATCGTCGATCATCGCCTTGCCGCCCGCGTAGCCTTCTTCGCCGGGCTGGAAAATCAGGTAGGCGGTGCCGTCGAAGCGTCGCGTTTCCGCGAGGTAGCGCGCGGCGGCGAGCAGCATCGTCGTGTGGCCATCGTGGCCGCAGCCGTGCATGCGCCCGTCGACGACCGACTTGTGCGCGAACGTGTTTTCCTCCTGCATCGGCAGCGCGTCCATGTCGGCGCGCAGGCCGATGGCGCGACCGCTGGTTTGCGCGGCGCCGCGAATCACGGCGACGATGCCTGTGCGTCCGACACCCGTCGCGTGCTCGATGCCCAGCGCCGCGAGCTGGCCGGCGACGGCCTTCGCGGTGCGATGCTCGTCGAAGCCGAGCTCGGGATGCGCGTGCAGGTCGCGGCGTACCGCGGTGAGTTCGGTTTGCCAGCGCTTGATGTATTCGACGGGCGACACGGAGGGTTTCATGGTTGGCCGGTGGGATTGCGCTCGATCCGCAAGCGGGGACGCCACGGTTGGCGGGCGACGCGCACGGCGCCGACGCGCATGATGATGGCGAAATCGCGGGGTACGGTCAACGCGCCTGCCCCAAATTACTTCGCCTCGCCAGCCCCAATCCCCCCGCGCGCCCGGCGCGTCGCATAAAGACAGATG
>DATCFA010000403.1:0-4934 GCA_036509805.1 Casimicrobiaceae bacterium | reverse complement strand
CCGAGCCGCGCTGGGTGATCTCGATGGGGTCGTGCGCGAACGGCGGTGGCTACTATCACTACTCGTATTCGGTCGTGCGCGGCTGCGACCGCATTGTCCCGGTCGACATCTACGTGCCGGGCTGCCCGCCGACGGCCGAGGCGCTGCTGTACGGGATCCTGCAGCTGCAGAACAAGATCTGGCGCACCAACACGATCGCCCGCTGATGAGCTCGCGCATCGACACACTCGGCGCAGCACTCACGGCGCACTTTGGCGAGCGCGCCACGCAGGTCGCAGCGCTCGGAGAGCTCACCATCGAGGTGAACGCAGCGGACATCAAGGCGACGATGCTCGCGTTGCGCGACCGCAGCGAGTTCCGCTTCGAGCAGATGCTCGACGTCTGCGGCGTCGACTACCTGCTGTTCACCGGCGCGGCGCGCGAGGGCCCCCGTTATGCGTGCGTCTACCACCTGCTGTCGCTCGCCAACAACCACCGGCTGCGCGTGCGTGCGCGGGTCGCCGACGACGCCTTTCCGGTGATCGACAGCGTGGTGGACATCTGGCCGTCGGCCAACTGGTTCGAGCGCGAGGCGTTCGACCTGTACGGCATCATGTTCACCGGCCATCCGGACCTGCGCCGCATCCTCACCGACTACGGCTTCGTCGGCCATCCGTTCCGCAAGGATTTCCCGATCTCCGGGCATGTCGAGATGCGCTTCGACCCGCAGCAGGGCCGCGTCATCTACCAGCCGGTGACGATCGAGCCGCGCGAAATCGTGCCGCGCATCGTCCGCGAGGACGCGTACGCCGACGACCCCGGCTTCGCCAAGGGCTGACGTGGCTGAAATCCGCAATTACACGATCAATTTCGGGCCGCAGCACCCGGCGGCGCATGGCGTGCTGCGCCTCGTGCTCGAGCTCGACGGCGAAGTCATCGAGCGCGCCGACCCGCACATCGGGCTGTTGCATCGCGCCACGGAGAAGCTCGCCGAGACGCGCACGTGGATACAGTCGCTGCCGTATATGGATCGCCTCGACTACGTGTCGATGATGTGCAACGAGCACGCGTACTGCCTTGCCATCGAGCGGCTGCTGGGCATCGACGTGCCGATCCGCGCGCAGTACATCCGCGTGATGTTCGACGAGATCACGCGGCTGATGAACCACCTGATGTGGCTCGGCGCGCACTCGCTCGACGTTGGCGCGATGACGGTATTCCTCTACTGCTTCCGCGAGCGCGAGGACCTGTTCGACATGTACGAGGCGGTGTCCGGCGCGCGGATGCATGCCGCGTACTACCGGCCCGGGGGCGTGTACCGCGAACTGCCCGATGCGATGCCGCAATACAAGGCGCAGGTGTCGCGCAACGCACGCGCGCTGCGCGAAATGAACGAGAACCGGCAAGGCTCGCTGCTCGACTTCATCGACGACTTCACGCAGCGCTTCCCCGGCTACGTCGACGACTACGAGACGCTGCTCACCGACAATCGCATCTGGAAGCAGCGCACCGTCGGCATCGGCGTGGTGCCGCCCGAGCGCGCGCTCGCACTCGGCTTCACCGGACCGATGCTGCGCGGATCGGGCGTGCCCTGGGATTTGCGCAAGAAGCAGCCGTACGAGGTCTACGACAGGATGGACTTCGACATTCCCGTCGGCGCCGGTGGCGATTGCTACGATCGCTACCTGGTGCGCGTCGAGGAAATGCGCCAGTCGAACCGGATCATCCGCCAGTGCATTGAATGGCTGCGCGGCAATCCGGGACCGGTGATCGTCGACAACCACAAGGTGGCGCCGCCGTCGCGCGAGTCGATGAAGACCAACATGGAAGAGCTGATTCATCACTTCAAGCTGTTCACCGAAGGCATGCACGTGCCGGCCGGCGAGGTCTACGCAGCCATCGAGCACCCGAAAGGCGAGTTCGGCGTCTACGCGATTTCCGACGGCGCCAACAAGCCGTACCGGATCAAGCTGCGCGCGCCCGACTTCGTCCACCTGTCGGCGCTCGACGAAATGGTGCGCGGCCACATGATCGCCGACGTCGTCGCCATCATCGGCACGCAGGACATCGTGTTCGGATCGGTCGACCGATGAACGACCACCGCAGCGGAGCACGCGCGACGGCCGCCGGTCTTTCCGCCGAATCGCTGGCGAAGATCGACCGCGAGATCGCCAAGTACCCACCCGACCAGAAGCGCTCGGCGGTGATGTCCGCGCTGACGATCGCGCAGGACGAGCATGGCTGGCTGTCGACGGCGACGATGGATGCCGTCGCGCATTACCTGGCGATGGCGCCGGTCGCCGTCTACGAGGTCGCGTCGTTCTACACGATGTACAACCTCGCACCCGGCGGTCGCTACAAGCTGGCCATCTGCACCAACCTGCCGTGCGCGCTGTCGGGCAGCGAGGCGGCCGCCGTCTACCTGAAGCGCAAGCTCGGCGTCGGCTTCAACGAGACGACCGCCGACGGGTTGTTCACATTGAAGGAAGGGGAGTGTTTCGGTGCCTGTGGCGACGCGCCGGTGATGCTCGTCAACAACAAGCGGATGTGCAGCTTCATGTCCAACGAGCGGCTCGACGAGCTCGTCGACGAGCTGCGCGCCGCGGCGCCCGGCACGACGACAGCATGAACGCGCCTTCCGAATTCATCGACTACGGTCCCGACGCCGTGTTGATGGCCGGCCTCAACGGCCGCAACTGGCGGCTCGCCGACTATGTAGCGCGTGGCGGCTACGATGCGCTGAAGAAGTTGCTCGCCGGCAAGACGCCGCCCGCCGAGGTCATTGCGGAAATGAAGAAATCGGCGTTGCGCGGTCGCGGCGGTGCGGGCTTTCCGACGGGGCTCAAGTGGAGCTTCATGCCGCAGCAGTTCCCCGGTGACAAGTACCTCGTGTGCAATTCGGACGAGGGCGAGCCCGGCACGTTCAAGGACCGCGACCTGTTGCGCTACAACCCGCACAGCGTCATCGAGGGGATGGCGATCGCCGCCTATGCGATGGGATGCACGCGCGGCTACAACTACGTTCACGGCGAGATCTGGACCGTCTACGAGCGCTGCGAGGAGGCGCTGGCCGAAGCGTATGCGGCCGGGCTGCTCGGCGACGACATCCAGGGCAGCGGCTTCAACTTCAACCTGCAGAATCACCACGGCTATGGCGCGTACATCTGTGGCGAGGAAACCGCGCTGCTCGAGTCGCTGGAAGGCAACAAGGGGATGCCGCGCTTCAAGCCGCCATTTCCCGCGAGCTATGGGCTGTACGGCAAGCCGACGACGATCAACAACACGGAAACGTTCGCTGCGGTGCCATGGATCATCCGCAATGGCGGCGAATGGTTCGCCGCGTTGGGGCGCCCCAACAACGGGGGCACCAAGATCTTCTCGGTGACGGGCGACGTTGCGCGTCCCGGCAACTACGAGGTGAAGCTCGGCACGCCGTTCGCGAAGCTGCTCGAGCTCGCCGGCGGGATGCGCGACGGGCGGCCGCTGAAGGCGTGCATCCCCGGCGGCTCGTCGATGCCGGTGCTTCCGGGTGACACCATGATGGCCACGGACATGGACTATGACTCGATCGCCAAGGCGGGGTCGATGCTGGGGTCGGGCGCGGTGATCTGCATGAACGACACGCGCTGCATGGTGAAGAGCCTGTTGCGGCTGTCGTATTTCTATTTCGAGGAGTCGTGCGGCAAGTGCACGCCCTGCCGCGAGGGCACCGGCTGGCTATGGCGTGTCGTTCACCGCATCGAGCACGGCGAAGGCCGCCAGGAGGACCTCGACCTGCTGGTGTCGGTGGCCGACAACATCGCCGGACGCACGATCTGCGCGCTGGGCGACGCCGCGGCGCTGCCAGTGAAGAGCTCCATCAAGCATTTCCGCGCCGAATTCCAGCACCACATCGACCACAAGCAATGCCTCGTCACGCCTTACACATGAACCGCCTGCCATGCTGAACATCGAAATCGACGGCAAGCCGGTCGCGCTGCCCAACGGCAGCACGGTGATGGACGGCGCCAACAAGCTCGGCATCTACGTGCCGTTCTTCTGCTATCACAAGAAGCTGTCGATCGCCGCCAATTGCCGGATGTGCCTCGTGCAGGTCGAAAAGGCGCCGAAGCCGTTGCCCGCGTGCGCGACGCCCGCCACCGACGGCATGAAGGTGTGGACGCAATCGGAGCAGGCAAAAAAGGCGCAGCAGGGCGTGATGGAATTCCTGCTGATCAACCATCCGCTCGACTGCCCGATCTGCGACCAGGGCGGCGAATGCCAGCTGCAGGACCTGGCCGTCGGCTACGGCAACTCGTCGTCGCGCTACACCGAGGAAAAGCGCGTCGTGTTCCATAAGGACCTGGGTCCGCTGGTGGCGGCCGAGGAGATGACGCGCTGCATCCAGTGCACGCGCTGCATCCGCTTCGGGCAGGAGATCGGCGGCATCATGGAGCTCGGCATGATCAACCGCAGCGAGCACGCCGAGATCGTCGCGTTCGTCGGCAGGTCCGTCGACTCCGAGCTGTCCGGCAACATGATCGACCTGTGCCCGGTCGGTGCGCTCACGTCGAAGCCGTTCCGCTTCAAGGCGCGCACGTGGGAGCTGTCGCGCCGCAAGAGCGTGTCGCCGCACGACGGCCTCGGCAGCAACCTGATCGTGCAGGTGAAGAATGACCGCGTGATGCGCGTGCTGCCGCTCGACAATGAAGCGATCAACGAATGCTGGTTGTCCGATCGCGACCGTTTCTCGTACGAGGCGCTCAATTCCACCGAACGCCTGACCGAACCGATGATCCGCCGCGCGAGCGCCGACGGCTCGAGCACGTGGCAGGCGGTCGACTGGCACACGGCGCTCGAGCACGTCGTCGCCGAGCTGTCGCAGGTCGTGCAGAAGGCGGGCGGCAATGCCGTCGGTGCGCTGGTCGCGCCACACGCGACCACCGAGGAATGCGCACTGCTGGCGCGCCTGGTGC
>DATCFA010000402.1:0-7891 GCA_036509805.1 Casimicrobiaceae bacterium | reverse complement strand
GTCCTGGTTCGACCAACTGGGGCTGGTGTCACTGCTCGATACGGTGCAGCACCTCCAGCGCGTTTCATGAACCGCCGTATGCGGAACCGCACGTACGGTGGTGTGGGAGGGCGGCGGGAGCAATCCCGCCCCCTACCCGATTATGCTTCGCATCCCGCCCATCAGAGAGGCTGATATGCAGGTTTCCTGGCTGACCATTGCCATTCTCGGCGCCGTGGCGATACTCGTCGCGGGCATCGCACTGCGCGCGATGCTGTCGTCGGAAAATCCGCCTGCGTGGATCGCGTTCATCGCACGCCGCAAAGCGCAAGGCGAACCGACCCGATGGAAGCAGTGGAAGGACGACGACGATCGTTGAACGCCGCGCTTTCGCAAAGCGCCGGAACGCTTCCCCCGCGCGGGGAAACGGCGACCACGAAACGGGAGATATCCTGCGACCGGACCCCATTGACCGAGGGACCGGTGTGGCGCGACCCGGCTGTCAGCGTCGCGTTAACGCGACCCCGAGGATTGCACCGACGGCGGCCGCCATGGCGATCGATTGCCACGGGTTTTCGCGGACATAGCGGTCGGTTGTCTCCCTCGCGCGCTGCGTGCGTTGCAACGCTTCGTCGTGCAGCAGCTCGTAACGCTGGCGCAGCAGCGCCACCTTGCGATCGAGCTCCCCGCGCGCAAGCACGTACGCGTCCGCGGAAACCCCCTTGGCGCGCTCGAGCAACGCCTCGGTATCCGCCATCAGTTGCTTGCATTCCGCGATCAGCTCGCGCTTGGCATCCTGGCGGTTGAGCTCGCCGACATCGTCGACCTGGACGGTGCTGGTTCCGTTGCTGGCATGTGCCATTGTCGATCTCCTGGTTTCTCGTTGCGGCGAAACCGCCGTCTCGTCGATCATGCGCGTGCCGACGGCGGCGGGTCTGTCAGCCCGACACCGATATTGCACAGCGCCGAGCGTCGGGCCGCCAGCGACGCGGCGCTTGTCCGCTCGCCACCGACGACGCAATCCGCGTTTCGCCGATGGCTGCGCTCGACGCGCTCGCTACAGTGCAAATGCCGCACGCCGTGCGCCTCAAAGTACATCCGTCGCCCGCTCGACCAAACGGACGATGGGCATCCGCCGAAGCGTTCGGCAATGATAGCGGGTCGCCACCGACGGCGATCCTGCCAACGCACCGCAGCGCGAGGAGATTCGTCCATGTCACATGTTCTCGATCCGGAGCATCTCGTTTCCGACACGCATTATTCCGCGGCGCTCGGCGAGCTCGAAGAGCTGATGTTGTCCGATCCCGACACGCCCGCCGGCCGCCGTTTCGACGAGCTCGTGGCGCTGATCGAGGAATACGAGGCCCGCAACTGGCCCGCCGAATTGCCACCGCGCCCCGGCGTCACGCAGCCGGGCGCGTGCTACGGCATGCGCTGACGGACTCTCGCAGGGGCTTCGCGCAACAGATTGTGGAGCGCAGGCGACCACCTTGGTGGCCTTGCGCGCGTCCTCTTCGGGGATATCACGCGCCGGTCGATTTTCAGCGTGACGCGCTCCGGCACGACGTTGGTGTTGCTGCCGCCGTCGATGCGTCCGACGCCGGCGTCAGCGCATCGATCCCATCGATGCGCTGACGCCGCTGCGCGAGACGCTCGGCGTGGACGTACAGCGACAGCAGCAGCCGCTTCGCCACGCGCAGCGCGTCCACAAGCGCGGCGGTAATCGACGCCTGCCTCGGCGTCGCGCATTGAGGATGACCACCGTGACCCACGTCGTCATTCCCACCATGACCCACGGCGTCATTCCCGCGCAAGCGGGAATCCAGTGTCGTTGGGTTGACCATTGGCCGAAGTCGCTGGATTCCCGCCTTCGCGGGAATGACGGCAGATGTGGCAATTACGGCAAATGTAGCGGTGGCGGCAAATGTGGCAATGACGGCAAATGTGGCGGTGGCGGCAAATGTGGCAATGACGAAATGCGGCGGTGACGGCTCCGTTGGCCGGCAGCGCCGCGTGCGCCGCGCGGCCGATCAGCGTCACTTCGAGCTGCACACAACCATTGTGCGCAATGCCGATGTCGTAGCCGAACCGGCGTAGTCCCGGCATCTTTACATCGTCTTTACAGCCAGTCGCGCCGAAGTTACGCAACCTTGAGGCCGACGCTGGAATGATGCAGGCATTGGCACAAACCTCTCGGGCGCCCGACATGATGGATCTCGTTTTCGTTGTTCTGATCGTCGCCTTTTTTGCGGCTTCGGTGGGACTCGTGCGCTTCTGCGCGAGTCTGCGGCGCGCGCCGGAGCGGACATGAACTGGGTGTATTGGATGAGCGCCGCCGCAGCCCTTCTCGTGTTCATCTACCTGATCGTCGCGCTGTTCAAGCCGGAGCGCTTTGAATGAACACCTGGGGCTGGCTGCAAATGGGCCTGTACGTGCTCGTGCTGCTGCTTTCGGCGAAACCGCTGGGCAGCTACATGGCCGCCGTCTACGAAGGACGCGCGACACGGGTGCTGCGCATCGGCGGCCCGCTGGAGCGCCTCCTGTACCGCAGCGCGGGCGTGGACCCGGCACGTGACATGAGCTGGATCGACTATGCAATGGCGATGCTGTGGTTCAACTTGCTGGGCGCGCTGGTGGTCTACGCGCTGCAGCGGATCCAGTTGTGGCTGCCGCTCAATCCACAGGCGATGGCCAACGTCAGTCCGGATTCCGCGTTCAACACGGCGACGAGCTTTGCCACCAACACCAATTGGCAAGGGTATGGCGGCGAGAGCACGATGAGCTATCTCACGCAGATGGCCGGTCTCGGCGTGCAGAATTTCGTCTCGGCCGCGTCGGGCATGGCGGTCCTGGTCGCGCTGATTCGAGGCTTCACCCGCAAGCAGGCCGCCGGCATCGGCAACTTCTGGTTCGACCTCGTGCGCTCGACCGTCTACGTTTTGCTGCCGCTGTCGCTGGTGCTTGCGCTGGCGCTCGTCAGCCAGGGCGTCGTGCAGACCTTCGGCAAGTACCAGACTGCAACTCTGGTCCAGCCGGTCACTTTCGATGCGCCCAGGAATGGCCCGGACGGGCAGGCGCTCAAGGACGACAAGGGCAACGCAGTCACCGAGAAGACGACGGTGACCGAACAGACGATCCCGCTCGGGCCCGCCGCGTCGCAAATCGCCATCAAGCAGCTCGGCACCAACGGCGGCGGCTTCTTCAACGTCAATTCGGCGCATCCGTTCGAGAATCCGACACCGCTGTCGAATTTCCTGGAGATGCTGGCGATCCTGCTGATTCCGGCGTCGCTCTGCTACACCTTCGGGAAAATGATCGGAGACACGCGCCAGGGACGGGCGCTGCTCGCGGCAATGACGCTCGTATTCGTCGCACTGCTGGCCACCACCTACGCATTGGAGGCGCCGGGCAATCCGGTGCTCGCCCATCTGGGCGTCGATCAGGTCGCAAGCGACACCAATCCCGGCGGCAACATGGAAGGCAAGGAAGTGCGCTTCGGCGTCGCGAACTCCGTGTTGTGGGCCGTTGCGACCACGTCGGCCTCGAATGGCTCGGTCAATTCAATGCACGATTCATTCATGCCACTTGCAGGGATGTTCCCGATGTGGCTGCTTCAGCTCGGGGAGGTGATTTTCGGCGGCGTCGGCTCGGGTCTCTACGGGATGATCGTGTTCGCGATCGTCGGGGTTTTCATCGCCGGTCTGATGGTCGGGCGCACGCCGGAGTACCTGGGCAAGAAAATCGGCGCCTACGAAATCAAGATGGCGTCGATCGCGATCCT
Organism: Casimicrobiaceae bacterium; assembly: GCA_036509805.1. GTDB lineage: Bacteria > Pseudomonadota > Gammaproteobacteria > Burkholderiales > Casimicrobiaceae > VBCG01. The sequence goes on along the minus strand of DATCFA010000402.1, from coordinate 4,131 downwards.
CATTCCCCCATTTCTCGTGCTGTGCGGAACCGCGCTTGCCGTGATGGTCGATGCCGGGAAGGCGGGCGTGGCGAACCCGGCCGAGCACGGGTTTTCCGAAATCCTGTATGCGTTTTCTTCGGCGGGCAACAACAACGGCAGCGCGTTCGCCGGTCTGTCGGCAAACACGCCGTTCTACAACACGTCGCTCGGCATCGTGATGCTGTTCGCGCGGTACTGGCTGGCGATCCCGGTGCTGGCCCTTGCCGGTGCGCTCGCGTCCGCCAAGCACGTGCCGGCATCGGTTGGCACGCTGCCAACGCATACGCCGCTGTTCATTGTGGTGTTGATCGGCACGGTGATCACCGTCGGCGCATTGACGTTCGTGCCGGCGCTGGCGCTCGGCCCGGTCGTCGAGCACCTGCTGCTGTTCGCCGGCCAATGACGTCCACACCGGAAATCGAGACATCATCATGACAACCCTTGCAGCCAAGCCGAGCGCCCTTTCGTGGTTCCTGAACGCGGACCTGATGAAGCACGCGGTGATCGACAGCGTGCGGCGGATGACACCGCGCTACCAGTGGCGCAATCCGGTGATGTTCGTCGTCTACGTCGGCAGCATCCTGACGACGATCCTGTGGATCCAGGCAGTGAGCGGCAAGGGCGAGGCGCCTGCGAGCTTCATCCTGGCCACGACGCTGTGGCTGTGGGCGACGCTGCTGTTCGCCAATTTCGCCGAGGCGATCGCAGAAGGGCGCAGCAAGGCGCAGGCGGCGTCGCTTAAGAGTGCGCGCAAAGATACCGTGGCCAAGAAGCTCGCGCGCGCCGAATACGGGCTGCCCACGACATCGATCCCGTCGATACGCTTGCGCAAGGGCGATATCGTGCTGGTCGAGCAGGGAGACCTGGTGCCGGGCGACGGCGAGGTCGTCGTCGGCGCCGCATCGATCAACGAAAGCGCGGTAACCGGAGAGAGCGCACCTGTGATTCGCGCCGCAGGCAGCGACTTCAATACCGTGACCGGCGGCACGGTGGTGCTGTCGGACTGGATCATCGTGCGCATCAGTGTCAATCCAGGCGAGGCGTTTCTCGACCGGATGATCAGCATGGTCGAAGGTGCGAAGCGGCAGAAGACCCCCAACGAGATCGCGCTGACCATCCTGCTTGTTGCGATGACGCTGGTGTTCCTGCTGGCAACGGTCACGCTGTTGCCGTATTCGATCTACAGCGTCGAAGTCGCCAAGGCCGGAACGCCGGTATCGATCACCGTGCTGGTCGCGCTGCTGGTATGCCTCATTCCGACGACGATCGGCGGCCTGCTTTCCGCGATCGGCGTCGCCGGCATGGGCCGGATGATGCGCGCGAATGTGATCGCCACATCGGGACGGGCGGTCGAGGCGGCCGGCGATTGCGACGTGCTGCTGCTGGACAAGACCGGCACGATCACGTTCGGCAACCGCCAGGCGTCGTCGCTGCATGCGGTGGCGGGCGTCACCCAGCAACAGCTCGCCGAAGCCACGCTGCTGGCGTCGCTGGGCGACGAAACGCCCGAAGGCAAGAGCATCGTCGCGCTGGCGAAGCGCGCGTTCGGCATCACGCCGCCGCCGCTCGAGCCGGGCCACTTCACGATCATCCCGTTCTCGGCACAGACGCGAATGAGCGGCGTCACCTATCGCAGCCGCGAGCTGCGCAAAGGTGCGCTCGATGCCATCCGCACGTGGGTGGTGCCGCAAGGCGGCGCCGTGGACAACGAGGTCATCGCGCGTGTCGAGGAAGTTGCGCGTCGCGGCGCGACGCCGCTGGTCGTCGCCGAAGGCCGGCGCCTGCTCGGCGTGATCGAGTTGAAGGATATCGTCAAGTCAGAGATCAAGGAGCGTTTCGCCGAGCTGCGCAGGATGGGCATCAAGACCATCATGATCACCGGCGACAACAAGCTCACCGCGGCGTCGATCGCCGCCGAGGCGGGTGTCGACGATTTCCTGGCAGAAGTCACGCCGGAGGCCAAGCTCAAACTCATTCGGCAAATTCAGGCACAAGGCAAGCTCGTCGCCATGACCGGCGACGGCACCAACGACGCACCGGCGCTCGCGCAGGCCGACGTCGCCGTCGTGATGAACAGCGGGACGCAGGCGGCCAAGGAAGCCGGCAACATGGTCGACCTCGACTCGAACCCCACCAAGCTGATCGAGATCGTCGAGATCGGCAAGCAGCTCCTGATGACGCGTGGCGCGCTGACGACGTTTTCCATCGCGAACGACGTGGCCAAGTATTTCGCGATCATTCCGGCGGCGTTCGCCAGCACTTATCCGGTTCTCGGCGCGCTCAACGTCATGCGTCTCGCGACGCCGCAGAGCGCCATTCTGTCCGCGGTGATCTTCAACGCCCTCATCATTCCGGCGCTCATTCCGCTGGCGCTGCGCGGCGTCAAGTTCCGTGCAGTCGGTGCCGCACAGGTATTGCGCAGAAACATGCTGATCTACGGCGTCGGCGGCATCGTGCTGCCGTTCGTCGGCATCAAGGTCATCGACGTGTTGCTCGTCGCGCTCAATCTCGCCTGATTTCTGCGAAAGACCGATCATGTTCACGTCATTGCTGCCATCCCTGCGAATGCTGGTCGCACTGTCCGTGCTGACGGGTATTGTCTACCCGCTCGCTACCTGGGGCATCGCGCAGCTTGCGTTTCCGGGCGCCGCCAACGGAAGCCTGATCATACAAAACGGCAAGATCGCGGGGTCTGCGCTGATCGGCCAGCCGTTCGACGACCCAAAGTATTTCTGGAGCCGGCCCTCGGCGACGTCGCCGCAGCCTTACAACGGCGCCGCGTCGTCCGGCTCGAACCTGGGACCCCGCAACCCGGCGCTGGCCGACGCGGTAAGTGCGCGCATCAAGGCGTTGCGCGCGGCTGACCCGGGTAACCGCGCGGCCGTTCCAGGCGATCTCGTGACCACGTCGGCCAGCGGTCTCGACCCCGAGATCAGCCCCGCCGCGGCGCAGTTTCAGTTGGGCAGAGTCGCAAAGGCGCGCGGCATGCCGGTCGATGCCGTTCGCGAACTGGTCGAGCAGAATACGCAGGGCCGCACGCTGGGTCTCCTGGGCGAACCACGCGTCAACGTCGTCCGGCTGAACCTGGCGCTCGACCACGCCGTGAAGTGATGCATGATTGAGCGTCGCTGTCGCGCCACGCGACGCGTACGCTTCGGGGGGGGGGCGGCCGAATGCGGAGGTCCCCATGCAGTTAGCCAAGCGTCAGCCAACAACAGCGAACGCCGATGACCGAGGCACGCCCCGACCCTGACCAGCTCCTTGCGCAAGTGAAGGCGGATGAAGCGTCAGCACGGCGCGGCCGATTGCGGATCTATTTCGGCGCCTCCGCGGGTGTCGGCAAGACCTACGCAATGCTGACCGGCGCGCGCCAGCTCCGCCTGGAGGGAAAGGACGTGGTCGTGGGGCTGCTCGAGACCCACGGCCGCAAGGAAACCGAGGCGCTGCTGCAGGGACTCGAAGTCCTGCCGCGCGCCGGGATTGCGTACCAGGAGCGCACGCTCGACGAATTCGATCTCGACGCGGCGCTCACGCGCCGTCCTGCGCTCATTCTCGTCGACGAGCTCGCGCACACGAATGTGCCGGGGTCGCGCCATCCGAAGCGCTGGCAGGACATCGAGGAGCTGCTGGCCGCCGGCATCGACGTGTTCACGACGTTGAACGTCCAGCACATCGAGAGCCTCAACGACGTCGTGGGCGGCATTACCGGTGTGAACGTCTGGGAGACCGTGCCCGACTTTTTCTTCGACCAGGCCGACGAGGTGGTTCTGGTCGACGTTTCGGCCGATGACCTGCTCGCCCGCCTCGCGGCGGGCAAGGTCTATCTGCCCGAGCAGATCGAGCGCGCCGCCAGCAACTTCTTTCGCAAGGGCAACCTGATGGCGCTGCGCGAGCTCGCGTTGCGCCGTACCGCGGATCGTGTCGAGGACGACGTCCAGGCCTATCGCTCCGACAAGTCGATCGAGCGCGTATGGAAGACCGAGGATTCGCTGCTGTGCTGCATCGGGCCGGGAACGGGTGGCGAGGACACGGTGCGAAGTGCTGCACGACTCGCTGCGCAACTCGGCGTCGGCTGGACAGCGGTGTACGTGGAGACGCCTGCGCTGCAGC
>DATCFA010000401.1:0-8264 GCA_036509805.1 Casimicrobiaceae bacterium | reverse complement strand
CCGGCCGCGGCTTTGCTCGGCCAGCAGCGCATACATCTGGAAGATGTGGTCGCGGTACTCGGGGTCGAACTTGGCGTGCTGCGACACGTTGCCCTGGATCAGCGACACGGCGACCGGCGCGCCGGCGGCTTCGGTGTAGTCGATCCGCCACAGCAGCGCACCGACGCCGAAGAACACGGCAATAACGGCTGCCGCGCGAAGCGCGCGCGCGTGCGCGGCGCGCGACATCGCGTCGATTGCGAGCGCCGCCAGCGCCGCGCAGCACGCGACCGCCAGCGACACCAGCAGCGTGCCGCCGATGGGGGCAAAGCCGGCAAGCGTGCTGCCGGGGAGCTGCGAGCTGCCCAGCGTAAGCCACGGAAAGCCGGTGAACACGATGCCGCGCAGCCACTCGCACAGTACCCATGTCGCAGCCATCGCCGCTGCGCGCGCGAGCGTTCCCGGCTGTGTCGCCCGTACGGCCGCCCAGCCGGCGAGCGCCGGCCACAACGCGAGCCACGCGACGAACAGCGCGGTACCGGCGACGGCGACGATCGCGGGCATGCCGCCGAACGTCTCGAGCGCGATATAGACCCACGACGCGCCGCATCCGAAAAGCCCGAGGCCGAAGGCGAAGCCCGTCTGCGCGGCATCGCGCGCGCGCGGCGCTTCGAGCCACCACGAGAACAGCAGCGCCGCGCAGGCGATGGCCATCAGCGGCAGTCCGAACGGCGCGAACGCGAGCACGCACAGCGCACCGAGCATCAGCGCGAACAGGTTGCACAGGGCCGGGTGGCGCAGCACCGCTTTAGCGCCCAGCCGCGCCACGCGTGTGGGCCGGGCTCACGCCTCGCCGCCGGCAGCCACCGCGGGCGCCACGCGCTCGACGTTGAGCGTGTGGATGCGCCGGCTGTCGGCGCGCACGACGCGAAAGCGCAGGCCATCGACGACGGCGGTTTCGCCGCGCTTGGGGAGGCGGCCGAATGCGCGCAACACGATGCCCCCGATGGTGTCGACGTCGTCGTCGTCGAACGCCGTGCCGAATTGCGCGTTGAAATCGGCTATTTCGGTCTGCGCCTTGACGCGGAAACGTCCGTTGCCCTCGGCGATGATGTTGTCCTCGCTCTCGTCGAAGTCGTATTCGTCCTCGATGTCGCCGACGATCTGCTCGAGAACGTCCTCGATGGTGACCAGCCCCGACACGCCGCCGTACTCGTCAACGACGATCGCGATGTGGTTGCGGTTGGCGCGGAACTCGCGCAGCAGCACGTTGAGGCGCTTCGACTCGGGGACGAACACCGAGGGGCGCAGCCGGTCGCGCAGGTTGAACGACGCGGGATCGGCGTAGTAGTTGAGCAGTTCCTTGGCGAGCAGGATGCCGACCACGTCGTCCTTGCTCTCGCCGATCACCGGAAAGCGCGAATGCTTGGTTTCGAGGACGAACGGAATGAATTCGGGCGGATCGTCGTCGATGGACACGCAGTCCATCTGCGCGCGCGGGATCACGATGTCGCGCACCGTGGATTCCGACACCGACAGCACGCCCTCGATCATCGCCAGTGCGTCGGCGTCGAACAGCTTGCGCTCGTACGCGCCACGCAATAGCTGGCGCAGCTCGTCACGGTCCTCGGGCCCGCGCGTCAGGAACGCAGACAGGCGCTCGAGCAGGGTCGGCTTGTCGTCGCCGGAATCGGGGTCGTCGCTCACGTCGGATAGGGATCGGGATAGCCGAGCGCTGCGAGCAGCGCGGATTCGCGCCGTTCCATCCGCAGCGCGTCGGCTTCGCGGAGGTGGTCGTGCCCCTGCAGATGCAACATGCCGTGGACCAGCAAGTGCGCACAATGCGCGATCACGCTTTTCCCCCCGGCTCTGGCTTCGCGGCGCAGGACCGGCACGCACAGCACCACGTCCCCCGCCAGCATCTCGCCGTCATCGTACACGAACGTCAGCACGTTGGTCGCGTAATCCTTGCCGCGAAAGCGCGCGTTGAGCGCGCGACCTTCGCGCGAGCCGACGAAGCGCACCGTCACCGCGGCGTCGCGCGCCGCGCTCGCGCGCACGATGCCGCGTACCGTCACCGCCGACGGCAGGCCGCGGCGCGCGACCGCGTATTGCACGGCGGCGCTCGCCACCACGGCGTGCGTCGCCGCAAGTCTGCGCGGACGACGCGCCACCTTCGCGCTCGCGCGCGTCATGGCATCGCGTCGCGGTCGTAGGCGTCGATGATCTTCTGCACCAGCGGATGGCGGACGACGTCCACGCTGGTGAATTTGCTGAACGCGATGCCGCGCACGTTGCGCAGGATGCGCTCGGCCTCGATCAGGCCGCTCTTCTGCCCGCGCGCGAGGTCGATCTGCGTGACATCGCCGGTGACAACCGCTTTGCTGCCGAAGCCGATCCGCGTGAGGAACATCTTCATCTGCTCGGGCGTGGTGTTCTGCGCCTCGTCGAGGATGATGAAGCTGTGGTTGAGCGTGCGCCCGCGCATGTACGCGAGCGGCGCAAGCTCGATCGTCTGCCGCTCGAACAGCTTCGCCGCCTTGTCGTAGCCCATCAGGTCGTACAGCGCGTCGTACAGCGGACGCAGGTACGGGTCGACCTTCTGTGCGAGATCGCCGGGAAGAAAGCCCAGGCGCTCGCCGGCTTCGACCGCCGGGCGCACCAGCACGATCCGCTTGACGGCGTCGCGCTCCAGCGCGTCGACCGCGCACGCTACCGCGAGATACGTCTTGCCGGTGCCGGCGGGCCCGATGCCGAACGTGATGTCGTGCGCGAGGATGTCCTTCAGGTAACTGACTTGGTTGGGCGTGCGTCCGTGCAGATCGGCCTTGCGCGTGTGCAGCACGGGCACGCCATCGCCGCCGCCGGGGGGCGGCGGCGCGCGCACGATCTCCACCAGGCCGAGCTGGATGTCCTCGACCGACAGCGACGCCTTTGCGCGCGCGTAGAAGTGCTCCAGCGCCTTCGCGGCGTCGGTGGCGGAGCGCGGTTCGCCGTCGATGTCGAACACCGCGCCGCGGTGCGCGATCGTCACGTCGAGCGCCGCCTCGATCTGGCGCAGGTGCGCGTCCAGCGGCCCGCACAGGTTCGCGAGCGCGCGGTTGTCGAGCGGCGCAAGCGTCAGCGACTGGCGGCGGCGCGCCGGCGGCGGCGCGGTCGTCACAGCGTGCCGCGGATCAGCGGCGCCTTCAGTGCTTCGTCGAGCGTCTGCAACGACTCGTCGAGGTGGGCGCGGGCGTCCGCCGAATACCTGTGGCGCCCCTGCGCTACAGCGATTTCCCGGCGCAGCGCGCGCGCATCAGCGCGCGCGATCGCGCGCGCGTCGGCGGGCATCGTGGCGACCGGCCGCAGCAATTGCGACGTGATGTGGCTGATGTATTCGCGCTGCAGGTTGCGCCGCAACAGCGGGATGTCGTCACCGGTCGCGAGCTCGCTGAAGATGGCCTTGTGCAGCGAAGCGTAAACCTCGGAGAGCCTGAGCGCGTCCGCCGGCGTGTCGACCGCCGCCGCGCTGTTGAGGATGCGCTGCGCCACCGCGTCGGAGAGTACGCGGTCGAGCACCGCGCGCTGCACGAGGAGCACCTGTGTGGGCAGCGAGTAGTCGATGCCCGGTGTCGCCCAAGGGACGCCGTACGCGTTGTTCGTGTCGAGCCAGTCGATCGACATCTTGCGCAGGAATGCCGGCTGGAAGTGGAAGCTGGCGGCGCTGAAGATGCCGTTCTCGATCGTTTCCAGCGCGGCGCGCTGGCGCTGCGGGGAAACCGGATTGAGCGGCGTGCGGCCCGAGCCTGCGGCGTCGCGCAGCGTGCTGACGCCGCCGATGTAGCGCGCCGCGGCGAGCCCCGCCTCGCGCATCGACGTGAGGCCGCGCGCCATGTTGAGCCGGTAGCGCGACAGGCTGTCGCCGGCGGGCAACTCGCGCGCCTGCCAGCGCGACCACAGCTCGGCCGTCAGCGCGATCCGGTGCTGGGCGAACACCAGCGGGTCGTCCGACAGGTCGCCGATGCTGGCGTCCGGGTCGTAGCCCAGCGCGGTTTCCTGGTCGTAGGCGTACGCCAGTTGCGGCTCGGTGCTGCGCGCGGCAATGCGCGCGAGCTCGGTCTTTTCCTGCGCCGCCGGAATTTCCTTGTAGCCGTACTCGATGGCCCAGTAGTCGTACGGGCCGATCGTCGGCATCGAGAACGCGCCCTGCGTCTCGCCCGCAAGCGCCAGGTTGATCGCGTTGTATTCCATCACCGACCCGGCAATCCCGTGCGTGCGCGTGAATTCCGGGTCGTCGAGCTGTGCACGCGTGTAGATCGTCGACGCACGGAAGTTGTGCGTGAGCCCTAGCGTATGCCCGACCTCGTGCATCACCACCTCCTTCAGGTCGTCGAGGATGAACTTCTGCTCGGCGGGGCTTCCCGGCTGCATGTCGCCGCGCGCCTCGAGGAGGTCGAGCGCGAAACCCTCTTCCTGCTCGGCGAATGCCTCGCGCTGGCACAGGTAGGCCTGCGGGAACAGCGTGTCGGACGCGGCGCCCTGGGGCGCTTCGACGACATCGGCGTCCGTCGAGCGGCGATTGCGGATGCGCGCCGCGTCGATGGAAATGTCGGCATCGAGGATCTCGCCGCTGCGCGGATCGACCTGCGACGGGCCGATGCCACCGAAGCTCGGCTTCGCCGTCGCGATCCAGCGGATCGACGCGTGGCGCGCGTCGAGCGTGTCGAAGTCGGCGTCGTCCGGCTGCACGATCGCCTGCACGGCATTCTTGAAGCCGATCTTCTCGAACGCCTTGTTCCATTCGAGGACGCCCGCGATGATCGTCGGCCGGTACTCGACGGGGATGCTGCGGTCGAGCCAGTAGACGATCGGCTGCTTGGGCTCGGACAATGCGGCGCCCGGGTCCTTTTTCTCGAGGCGCCAGCGACGCACGTAGTCGAGTCGCGGCGTCAGCGCGTTGTCGTTCGAGTAGTCGAAGCGCGTCGTCGTGAAGTAGCCGATGCGCGCATCGGCCAATCGCGGCTTCATCGGCACATCGGGAAGCTTCGCGAAGTTGTAATAGAAGCCGAGGAACAGGCTGCGGATATCCGGCAGCGTGGACGGCGGCTGCGTATACGGCGCAGTCGACGGCGGCGCCGGCGGCTGCGCGACGTGCGCGAGCGCGTAATGCGCGGTCACCCGCGCGCTCACTTCGTCGTCGGTGACACGCGTGCGCGTGATCGACGAGTTGCGCGCGTCGAACGTGTACGACTGGCGGTACGTGCGCTCGAGAAAGCCGTTGGCGCCCGGTATGTCGGTCAGCAACAGCGCGTCGAGGTCGATCAGCACCGCGCCGTCACCTGGATGCGGCTGCGACACGATGGGCGTGGCGCCGAGCAGGCTGTCGGAGAACGAATCCTTGACCAGTTGCGCCGCGGGTGTTCCCGCAGTGGCGAAATAGCGCTCGTTGAGCGCGATCAGCTGCACGCGCGCGCCTGATTTGTGCCACTCGGCCATCAGCGACGTGCCGACCGGGAAGCCACCCATCATGCCGCCGAACAGGAAGTCCTGGCCGATGCCCGCGGCGAGATTGACGGCAAAGAAGAACGGCTTGTCGAACTGTGCGGGCGTCAGCGCAAGCCACACCTTGTCGTCCTTCGTGTACACCGGGAAGAACCCCTGCTGCAGCGTCGCGTCCTTGATGGCGTCGGCGAACGGCTTTTGCGCCGACGCCGCGCTGACGGCAGCCCCCGCCGCGGCCGCCGCGGCGGACGCGACGCTGGCCGGTGTGCCGGACGGCGACGACGCGCCGCGCACGGCGGCAGCCGCACCCGCCGCCGCGGCTGCGGCCGTGGCGGCGATCGACGCATTGCCCGACGCTGGCGTTGCTGCGGCGGGACGCGGCGTATCGACCGTCGCGCAACCGGGGAGCGCGAGCGCCGCGGCGAGCACAACAATCGTCATGCGGCGCACGACAGGGCAAGCATGCATGGTCGGGATTCCGGGAAAACGAGCTTCGAAAGCGCGTTGCGCGTCAGCGCACGCGTTCGGCGCGCAGCGAGTGCGGCTGCGCGCGGGTGATGATCACGTCGGCGTAGTGGCCGATGTCGGCGTCGTCGCCGGCGAAGTTGACGACGCGATTGTTGTCCATGCGCGCGGCGAGCTCGCGCGCATCCTTGGCGGCATGTCCGGTCACCAGCACGCGCTGGCGCGTGCCCACCAGCGCCGCGCTCGCCGCCACGTACTGCGCGTCCAGCAGCGCCTGCAATGCGGCGAGCCGTTCCTTCTTCACGTCGACTGTGACGGGATCGGCCAGGCTGGCGGCCGGCGTTCCGGGGCGAGCGCTGTACAGGAAGCTGAAGCTGCCGTCGAAGCCCACGTCGTCGACGAGCTGCAGCGTCTGCGCGAAGTCGTCGTCGGTCTCGCCGGGAAAGCCGACGATGAAATCGGATGTCAGCGCAAGCCCCGGGCGCGCCGCGCGCAGCTTCTTCACCGTGGACTTGTACTCGAGCGCCGTATAGCCCCGCTTCATCGCCGCCAGCACGCGGTCGCTGCCCGACTGCACCGGCAGGTGCAGGTGCGCCGCGAGCTTGCCGATGTGCGCATGCGCATCGATGAGGCGTGCGCTCATCTCCTTGGGATGCGACGTCGTGTAGCGAACGCGCTCGATGCCCGGCACCTGCGCAATGTACTCGACGAGCAGTGCCAGGTCGGCGCTGCCGTTGCCACTGTCGGCGGCGTCGCAGGCGCCGCGGTACGCATTGACGTTCTGGCCCAGCAGCGTGATCTCGTGCACGCCCTGGTCGGCCAAGTCGGCCACTTCGGTCAGCACGTCGTCGAACGGCCGGCTCACTTCCTCGCCGCGCGTGTAGGGGACCACGCAGAACGAGCAGTACTTGCTGCAGCCCTCCATGATCGACACGAACCCCGCGGGACCGTCGACACGCGGCGGCGGCAAGTGGTCGAACTTCTCGATTTCCGGAAATGCGATGTCGACCTGCGGCTCGCCGCTTGCGCGCCGCTCGCGAATGAGCTGAGGCAGCCGGTGCAGCGTCTGCGGGCCGAACACCACGTCGACGTACGGCGCGCGCCGCACGATCGCGGCGCCTTCCTGCGACGCCACGCAGCCGCCGACGCCGATGATGAGGTCGGGATTCGCGACCTTGAGCTCGCGCACACGGCCCAGGTCGTGGAAAACACGCTCCTGCGCCCTCTCGCGCACCGAGCACGTGTTGAACAGGATGACGTCCGCGTCTTCGGGTGCGGCGGTCAGCGTGAGGCCGTCGCTCGCTGCGAGCACGTCGGCCATCCTGGCCGAGTCGTATTCGTTCATCTGGCACCCGAACGTGCGGATGTAAAGCTTGTGCGCCAAAAAGCGTCCTTCTTGCCCCGGATGCCGCTGGTCAATCGGTGGGGGCGCGATAAGAGCGTTGCCGAAAAGGGGTGCGGATTATATCAGCGGTGCGCTAGAATGGTCGCTGCAGGTGTCCGCCAGCGCGAGTCTCACGCGGCGGGTTAAACGGGAATGCGGTGAAGCGCACGCACACAGGCGTGCGCCATGCCGCGGCTGCCCCCGCAACGGTAAGCCGGTGAAGGGTCGTCCGATACGCCACTGTCGTCATGACGGGAAGGCGGCCGACCAGGAACGGCGAGCCCGGAGACCGGCCTGCAAACGCTGATCGACGGCGGTGCGTTCGCGCCCGCCATCGAACCGGTGAAGCGCGGTGCGGGAGGCGTCGCGGCGGCCGCCGTCGTATCGCCTTCCAGCGCCCGTCGTTCCTCCTCGCGCATCGCATCGTTTGCGTCAATACGCCTATGCGGGTCGGCATGTGGCGAAGGGGAAGTCCGATGCGTTGCCAGTCGTTCCACGTTTTCTCGTGCAGTCTCGCGCGCCGCTGTTTCACGCGCAGCGTCGCGCGCCACTGTTTCGCGCGTACCATCGCGCGCCACTCTATCGGCTGCGTTGCCGCCGGTGTCGCGTGCCTCGCGCTGGCGCAGCCTGCCGCCGCGCTCGACAGCCGCGACGTCGCGATGACGCTGCCGGCGTTGTTCGTCACCGCGGCGCGTGTCCCGCAACCGTTCGCCACGCTGCTGGCCGACGTTACGGTGATCGACGCGGCCACCATCGCGCAAAGCGGCGCCGACAGTCTCGCCGAGCTGCTGCAGCGGCAGCCGGGCATCGAGATCGTGCAGAACGGCGGCCCCGGCAGCACGTCGGGGATATTCGTCCGTGGCACCAACACCGACCAGACGCTGGTGCTCGTCGACGGCGTGCGCGTGTCGTCGTCGAGCAGCGGCACGACCGCACTGGAGGCGATACCGCT
>DATCFA010000400.1:0-10533 GCA_036509805.1 Casimicrobiaceae bacterium | reverse complement strand
TCGTGCGCACGTTCGACGACACCGACCTGGACCAGTTGCTGAAGGCGGGCGCCGCCGAGGTCGTGCCGGAAGTGCTCGAAGGGAGCCTGATGCTCGCGTCGCATTCGCTGCTGCTGCTCGACGTGCCGATGGCGCGCGTGCTGGAGCGCATCCGCGCGATCCGCGAGGAGCGCTACAGCCTGTTCCGCGGATTCTTCCACGGTGCCACCGACACCGCCGACATCGCGGAGAACATCCAGCCGCGGCTGCATTCGGTGCTGCTGACGGCCAGCGCGGCAGCGGTCGGACGCTCGCTGCCGGAACTCGCGATGGACCCGCACGTCGAAGTGACCAGCGTGCGCCGCCGTGGCGTTCGCTCCGGTCGCCCCGACGGCGAATGGAAGTTCGAGGCCGGCGATGTCGTCGTGCTGCTGGGCCGTCCGGGCGATCTCGACCGTGCCGAGAACAGGCTGTTGCGCGGGCGCTGAAGCGCGCGGCGCGCCGGTGGCCGCCGATGCCAGTGAGCACCCGTCGTTGCGACGCCGGCGCGCGCACGGATACAATCGCCGTTTGCCCCCGGCAAAACCAGGTACAGAACCCCCTTTGCCTCCCGCCAAACGACAGTGCCCAGCGGTCGCCTTCGACGCGCACGGCGTCAACGCCGTCGAGATGCACGATGTCACGTTCGGCTACGACCGGCGGCGGCGGCCCGTGCTCGCCGGTATCGACCTGACGATCCCGCGGGGCAAGGTCGTCGCCATCATGGGCGCGTCGGGGAGCGGCAAGACGACGCTGTTGCGGCTCATCGGCGGCCAGCTCCGGCCGCTGCGCGGCAAGGTGATCGTCGCCGGGCAGTCGGTGCCCGATCTCGACCGCGACGGCCTCTACGCACTGCGCCGCAAGGTGGGCATGCTCTTCCAGTTCGGTGCGTTGTTCACCGACATGACGGTGTTCGAGAACATCGCGTTTCCGATGCGCGAATTGACCGACATGCCCGATGAGCTGATCCACGACCTCGTGCTGATGAAGCTCAACGCCGTGGGGCTGCGCGGAGCCGCGCAGTTGAAGCCGTCCGAGCTGTCGGGCGGCATGGCGCGCCGCGTGGCGCTTGCGCGCGCCATCGCGCTCGACCCGATGCTCGTGCTCTACGACGAGCCATTCGCGGGCCTCGACCCGATCTCGCTCGGCATCGTCGGGCAACTCATCCGCAAGCTGAACGACGCGCTCGGCATCACATCGGTGGTCGTCACCCACGACATCTACGAATCGCTGAAGATCGTCGACTACATCTATTTCGTTTCGGACGGGCGCATCGTCGCCACGGGGACGCCGGCGGAAGTGCGCGCATCCGTCGATCCGTACGTGCGCCAGTTCGTCAACGGCGAGCCGGACGGCCCGGTGCCGTTCCACATGCGTGCGCGCCCGCTTGCCACCGAATTCGCCGCCGATGCCGGCTGACGCCATCGTCCGCAGCGTGCGCCAGCTGGGTGCCGGGGCGCTCAACGGCGTCGCGCGGATCGGCTTCGCCGCGCGCTTCTTCGGCGCGTTGATCACGCATTCGCCGCATGCGTTCTGGCGCTTCGGGCTGACGGTGCGCGAGATCTATTTTTCGGGCGTGCTGTCGCTCGTCATCATCATGGTGTCGGGCGTGTTCGTCGGCATGGTGCTGGCGCTGCAGGGCTTCGATGCGCTGTCGAAGTACGGCGCCGGCGATTCGCTGGGGATCTTCGTCGCGCTGTCGCTTGCGCGTGAGCTGGGGCCGGTGGTCGCCGGGCTGCTGTTCGCCAGCCGCGCGGGCAGCGCTATCACCGCCGAAATCGGCTTGATGAAGACCACCGACCAGCTCGCGGCGATGGAGATGATGGCGGTCGATCCGTTGGCGCGAATCGTCGCGCCGCGCTTCTGGGCCGGCGTCATTTCAATGCCGCTGCTCGCCGCTCTGTTCTCGGTGATGGGCGTGTTCGGCGCGTACATCGTCGGCGTGCGCCTGATCGGCGCCGACAGCGGAACGTTCTGGGGCAACATGCGCGCCGGCATCGACTTCTGGCCGGACGTCACCAATGGCATCATCAAGAGCTTCGTGTTCGGCATCGCCGTCAGCCTGACCGCGGTGTTCGAGGGCTACACCGCCCAGCCGACGGCCGAGGGCGTCGCCACCGCCACCACACGCACCGTCGTGTTCGGATCGCTCGCGATCCTGGCGCTGGACTTCCTCCTCACCGTCTTCATGTTTCGCGGAACGGGAGTGGTATGAATCGATCGACGCTGGATTTCTGGGTGGGCATTTTCGTGCTGATCGGCATTGGCGCGATCGTGTTCCTCGCGCTGCGCGTGGGCAACCTCACGTCGCTGACCACCACGCCGAGCTATCGGGTGGAAGCGCGCTTCGAAAACATCGGCGGCCTCAAGCTGCGCGCCCCGGTCAAGGCGGCCGGTGTCGCCGTCGGCCGTGTCGACCGCATCACGCTCGACCCCAAGAGCTACGACGCGGTGGTGACGATGCGCATCGACAAGGGGTACGAGTTCACCAAGGACACGATCGCCTCGATCCTGACATCGGGCCTTTTGGGCGAGGTATACATCGGATTGAGCTCGGGCGGCGATCCGCAGATGCTTGTCGACGGCGGCGAGATCAAGAAGACGCAGTCGGCGGTGGTGCTCGAGAAGCTCATTTCGCAGTTCCTGTTCGACAAGGCCAGCGCGCCGCCGGATAGTCCGGCACCAGCGCCGCCGCCGGAGGTGTCCAAATGACGAACACCCTGTGCCGGATGCTCGCGCTCGCCGCGGCGCTCGTTGTCGGCGGCTGCGCAATGGGACCGACGCGCGACGACCCGTTCGAACCGTTCAACCGCGCGATGTACGCGGTGCACGAGCCGATCGACACGCATGTCGTGCGGCCGTTCATCGAGGGCTACACCAAGGTCGTGCCGTCACCGGTGCGCACGGCGATCTCGAACTTCTTCAACAACATCGACGACCTGTTCTCGGCGATCAACGACGGGCTGCAAGGCAAGCCCGACAAGTTCGGCAACGACCTGGGGCGCGTCGTCATCAACTCGGGCGTCGGGCTGGGAGGGCTGATCGACATCGCAAGCCAGGTCGGCGTGGAACGCGGCAACGAGGACTTCGGTCAAACCTTCGGCGTATGGGGGTTCGGGCAGGGGCCGTACCTGTTCATACCGCTGTTCGGGCCCACCACGGTGCGCGACGGCAGCGGCTGGATCGTGCGCCTGTACTGGGGCCCGACCGGCTACATCCCGGACGTGCGCTGGCGCAACTCGATTTACGGACTCGCGGTGATCGACCAGCGCTACCAGGCGCAGGATGCGGTGTCGTTCGTCAACGACGCGGCGATCGACCGCTACGCCTTCATCCGCCGCGCCTATTTGCAGCGGCGGCTCTATCTGCTCTACGACGGCAAGCCGCCGCCGCAAAAAGAGGAACAATGATGCAGATGATTCGCCGACTTTCGACCGCACTGCTGCTGGCGACCGCGCTGTTCGCCACCGCCGCGCATGCACAGCAAGCGCCCGACGCGCTCGTCAAGAGTGTTTCGCAGGACGTGCTCGACACCGTGCGCAGCGACCCGAAGGTGCAGGCCGGCGACGCCGCGCGCATCCGCGAGGTCGTCGAGGCGAAGCTCGCGCCGCACTTCGACTTCACGCACATGACGATGCTGGCGATGGGACGCAACTGGCAGAAGGCGTCGCCCGCGCAGCAGGCCGAGCTGACCACGCAGTTCAAGACGCTGCTCGTGCATACGTACGCGGGCGCACTGTCGAAGTACCGCGACGAGAAGATCGAATACAAGCCGCTGGCGCCGAACCCGTCGGCCACCGACGTCACCGTGAAGACTCAGGTGATCAAGAGCGGCGGTGGGGCGCCCGTGCCCATCGACTACAGCCTCGCCAAGACGGCCGATGGATGGAAGGCGTACGACATCATCGTCGGCGGCGTGTCGCTGGTCACCAACTATCGCGACGAGTTCAACGAGCAGATCAGGAATGGCAGCGTCGACGGCCTGATCAAGACGCTCAAGGCGAAGAACGGCTGACATGCTGACGCAGCTTTGCCCCGCCGCCGCCGCCGACGTACCCGCCGAATCGGGATTCGTGCTGTCGGACGATGGCGGCGCGTGGCTGTTCCGCGGCACGCTGACGTTCGACAACGTGAGCGCCGTGTTCGCGGCGTCCAGGACGATGGGGTTGCCGACGACCGGCGTGGTCGACATGGGCGGGTTGATGCATGCGGATTCGTCGGCGCTCGCCGTGCTGCTCGCACTGTCGCGCCGGGCGGCCTCCGAGGACCGCCCGCTGTCACTGGGCGGGCTTCCCGAGCCGCTGCTGGCACTTGCGCGCGTGTACGGCATCGACGAACTGCTCGCACCCACGACCAGCACCGGTAACGGTGTCGGCAGCTAGCGCGACGCCCTTGCCAGTACCGTCACGTGACGCGCCAGGCGCGTCCGCCCCTTCCAGCGTGACGCCCGCGGTGGACATCAGGGGCCTTGCGCGCCGCTTCGACGCCGTCGACGCACTCGCCGGTGTCGATCTTTGTGTCGCGCCGGGTGAATTCTTCGGGCTTCTCGGCCCCAACGGTGCTGGCAAGACGACGCTGATCTCCATCCTCGCTGGGCTGACGCGCGCCGATCGCGGCAGCGTGCGCATCCTCGGCCACGATGTCGTCGCCGACTATCGCGTCGCGCGGCGGCTGATCGGCGTCGTTCCGCAGGAGCTCGTGTTCGACCCCTTCTTCTCGGTGCGCGAGACGCTGCGCATCCAGAGCGGCTATTTCGGCATCCGCGACAACGACGACTGGATCGACGAGATCCTGCACCACCTGGACCTCACGTCGCGTGCCGATGCCAACATGCGTGCGCTGTCGGGCGGCATGAAGCGCCGCGTGCTGGTCGGCCAGGCGCTGGTGCACAAGCCGCCGCTGATCGTGCTCGACGAGCCGACGGCGGGCGTCGACGTCGAGCTGCGCCAGAGCCTGTGGGCGTTCATCCGCAAGCTCAATACCGACGGCCACACGATCATCCTCACCACGCACTACCTCGAGGAAGCCGAGGCGCTGTGCGGGCGCATCGCGATGCTGAAGGCGGGCCGCGTGGTCGCGCTCGATACGACGCGCAACCTGCTGGCGCGCTTCGCGGCGCTGACGGTGCGCCTGTCGGTGGC
This sequence comes from Casimicrobiaceae bacterium, assembly GCA_036509805.1. Taxonomy (GTDB): domain Bacteria; phylum Pseudomonadota; class Gammaproteobacteria; order Burkholderiales; family Casimicrobiaceae; genus VBCG01. Next base: position 5,374 of record DATCFA010000400.1, on the reverse strand, counting down.
GCGCGTGCCGGCAGCCTGGCAGCCGCGTGTGCTGCGCGAGGCCAGCCCGCTGCGCTGGCTGGGGCTCACCACCTATGCCGAGCTCGAGGAGCTGCTCGCGGCGCTGCGCCGCGACGACATCCGCATCGACGAGCTCGCATTGACCGAGACCGACCTCGAGCATGCATTCGTGCGCATCATGGCCGACCCGGTGGCTGCGTGAGCGCGCCGATGGGCGCACTGACCGGCTACGGCTGGCCGACGCTGCTGTACAAGGAGCTGCTGCGGTTCTGGAAGGTGAGCTTCCAGACGATCGCGGCACCGGTCCTGACGGCGCTCTTGTACCTGATGATCTTCTCGCATGTGCTGTCGACGCGCGTTGCGGTGTTCGGCGGCCAGGTGTCCTACGCGGCGTTCCTGATTCCGGGACTGGTGATGATGTCGGTGTTGCAGAATAGTTTCGCCAATACGTCGTCGTCGCTGATCCAGTCGAAGATCACCGGCAACCTGATCTTCGTGCTGCTGCCGCCGTTGACGCCGGGCGGCTTCTACGCCGCGTACGTGCTGGCGGCGATGGCGCGCGGGCTCGCCGTCGGGCTCGGCGTGCTGCTGGTGACGCTGTGGTTCGCCCCGGAAGTCGCATTGCTCGCGCATCCGGCATGGGCGGTACTGTTCGCGCTGCTGGGAAGCCTGATCCTGGCGACGATGGGCGTGGTGGGCGGCATCTGGGCCGACAAGTTCGACCAGCTCGCGGCGTTCCAGAATTTCATCATCGTCCCGCTGACGTTCCTGTCCGGCGTGTTCTACTCGATCCATTCGCTGCCGCCGGTGTGGCAGGCGGCGTCGCATTTCAACCCGTTCTTCTACATGATCGACGGCTTCCGCTACGGCTTCTTCGGCCTTGCCGACGTGCCGCCGCTGCGCAGTCTCGCGATCGTCGGCGTGTTCGCCGTCGTGCTGGTCGCCGTTACACTCAATCTGCTTGCGCGCGGCTGGAAGCTGCGCCACTGAAAGCCCCATGGTCACGCCTGCCTCCATAGAACAATCGATCGCAGCCGGTCTTGCCTGCGAGCATCTTTCCGTCAGCGGCGACGGCGCGCACTTCGAGGCGCTGATCGTATCGCCGGCGTTCGCCGGCCAGTCGCGCGTGCGCCGCCACCAGTTGGTCTACGCCGCCCTCGGCGAGCGCATGCGCGAGGAAGTGCATGCGCTGTCGATGACGACGCTGACGCCCGAGGAATGGGTGGCGCAACGGAGTGCGCCACGTGGATAAGCTCGTCATCGAAGGCGGTACGCGCCTCGCCGGCGAGGTGGTCATCTCCGGCGCCAAAAACGCGGCGCTGCCGCTGCTGTGCGCGTCGCTGCTGTCGGCCGAGCCGCTGAAGCTCACCAACGTGCCGCAGTTGAACGACGTGCGCACAATGCAGAAATTGCTGACGCAGATGGGCGTCAGGCATTCGTCCGATGCGCCGCACGAAGTCGTGCTCGATGCCTCCACGATCGACTGGCCGCTGGCACCCTACGAGCTCGTGAAGACGATGCGCGCATCGATACTCGCGCTGGGCCCGCTGCTCGCGCGCTGCGGCGAGGCGCGTGTGTCTCTGCCCGGCGGCTGCGCGATCGGGCTGCGCCCGGTCGACCAGCACGTCAAGGGGCTCGCCGCGATGGGCGCCGAGATCGACCTCGAGAACGGCTACGTCAGTGCGCGTGCGGCCGAGCTTGTCGGCACCCAATTCGTGTTCGACATGGTGACGGTGACCGGCACCGAGAACCTGATGATGGCGGCGACGCTCGCCAAGGGCACGATGGTGCTCGACAACGCCGCGCGCGAGCCGGAGATCGTCGATCTCGCCGATTGCCTCAACGCGATGGGCGCGAAGGTCGCCGGCGCCGGCAGCGACCGCATCGTCATCGAGGGCGTGGCGCGGTTGCATGGCGCCACGCACCGGATCATGCCGGACCGCATCGAGACCGGTACGTTTCTCGCGGCCATCGCCGCGACGGGCGGCGATGCGCTGCTGCGCGGAACGCGCACGGGCACGCTCGAAGCGGTGGCGGAAAAGCTGCGCGAAGCCGGTGCGACGATCGAAAGCGGCGGCGACACGATGCGTGTCACGCGCAGCGGGCCGTTGCGCGCGGCGTCGCTGCGCACGACGCCCTATCCGGGCTTCCCCACCGACATGCAGGCGCAGTTCATGGCGCTCGCGACGTGCGCCGAAGGAACCTCGGTGATCACCGAGACGATATTCGAGAACCGCATGATGCACGTGCAGGAACTGCTGCGCCTCGGGGCATCGATCGACGTCGAGGGCAACACCGCGATTGTCAAGGGCGTGCCGCGGCTTGCGGGCGCCGACGTGATGGCCACCGACCTGCGCGCTTCCGCCTGCCTGGTGATCGCCGGTTTGATCGCCGAAGGCAGTACGACGATCGGGCGCATCTACCACCTCGACCGCGGCTACGAACACATCGAGGACAAGCTCGGCGCGCTGGGTGCGCGCATTTCGCGGGTCAACTGACGCCTCGCTGATGGGCACGCTACCCGGTTCGCCGCTCGGCAAGGCCACCGTCTATGCGGACCGCTACGACCCGGCATTGCTGTATGCGGTCGAGCGCGCGCCGCAGCGCGACGCGCTCGGCATCGGCGCGCCGCTGCCGTTCGAAGGCGGCGACGCGTGGACGGCATGGGAGGGCAACTGGCTGGATGCCGACGGCAAGCCGCGCGTCGGCGTCGTGCGCTTCGACGTGCCGGCCGACAGCCGCGCGATTGTCGAGTCGAAGTCGGTCAAGCTCTATTTCACCGCGCTCAACGACACGCGCTTCGCACACGCGTCCGACTACACCGAAACACTGCGGCGCGACCTGTCGGCCGCCACCGGTGCACCAGTGCGCGTGCAATTGATCGAGCCCGATGCCTACGCGCAACTCGCGCGCGCCGAGCCCGACGGCGATTGCCTCGACAGCCTGGCGCTGCGCGCGCAGCATGCGACGCCGGCGCGCGCGCAACTCGCAACGATGGCCGGCACGGCGACCGAGGCGCTGTACACGCGGCTGTTCCGCTCGGTGTGCCCGGTGACCGGGCAGCCCGACCATGCGACCGTGCAGGTCGCGTATCGCGGGCCGCGCATCGACCGTGGATCGCTTTTCGCCTACCTGGTCGCGTATCGGCGCCATCCCGGCTTCCACGAGCACTGCGTCGAGCGCATCTTCACCGACATCGCCGCCGCGTGCGCGCCCGAAGCGCTGGGCGTCGTCGCGCATTTCACCCGCCGCGGCGGCATCGACATCAGTCCGTGGCGCCGCCGCGGGGACATCGCGCTCGCGATGGCGCCGACGTCCGTCCAGTAGCGCCGCGCACTGCGCAAGGCGCGCGGATTGTTGCGCTGCGGTAGAATCGTGGGCCGACTTCCCGGATTTGCCGCATGCCGCGCATCACCATCGCGCTGTCGAAGGGCCGCACGCTCGATGAAACGCTGCCGCTGCTCGCGGCGGCAGGGATCGTCCCGGCCGACGACGTCGAGGCCTCGCGCAAGCTCATCATCGGCGCGACGCGTGGCGACATCGAATTCCTGCTGCTGCGCGCGTCGGACGTGCCGACCTACGTGCGCCATGGCGCGGCGGACCTGGGCATCGCCGGCAAGGACGTGCTGCAGGAGCACGGCGGCGATGGTCTTTACCAGCCGCTCGACCTGGGCATCGGCCGCTGCCGGATGAGCGTCGCCACGCGTCGCGGCTACGACTGGGCGGGGACCGTGCAGCGTGGCGCGCGCATCCGCGTCGCCACCAAGTTCATCGCCACCGCGCGCGAGCACTTCGCGATCAAGGGCATGCACGTCGACCTGATCAAGCTGTACGGCTCGATGGAGCTCGCCCCGCTGGTGGGACTCGCCGACGCGATCGTCGATCTCATTTCCACCGGCAATACGCTGAAGGCAAACGACCTGGTCGAAGTCGAGACGATCATGCCCATCAGCTCGCGGCTGATCGCCAACCCGGCGGCGCTCAAGCTCAAACGCGACACGATGAAGCCGCTGATCGATGCGCTGGCGCGCGCGTCGGCGGCGGCAATGGCAGCAGCATGAGCACGACCAGCACAGCGACGTTCGGCGTGCGCCGGCTCGACACCGGATTTCCCGGCTACGAAGCGGCGCTGGAGGAACTGGTCGCGTTCGATGCGGCGCAGGACGCGGGTGTCGACGCCGCGGTGGCGACGATCGTCGACGCGGTGCGCGCGCGCGGCGACGCGGCCGTGCTGCAATACACGAAGCGCTTCGACAAGCTCGCGGCGAAAAGCGTGGCCGAGCTCGAGATTCATGCGGACGAATTGCGCGCCGCGCACGATGCCATCGGTGCCGCCGAGCGCGACGCGCTCGGGGCCGCCGCGAAGCGCATCCGCATATTTCACGAGCACCAGCGCGCAGAAAGCTGGTCGTTCCGCGACGCCGATGGCAACGAGCTCGGCCAGCGCGTGACGCCGCTCGACTCGGTCGGCATCTATGTGCCTGGCGGCAAGGCGGCCTACCCGTCGTCGGTGCTGATGAATGCGCTGCCGGCGAAGGTCGCGGGCGTGCGCGAAATCGTGATGATGGTGCCAGCACCCGGCGGCGTACGCAATCCGCTGGTGCTGGCGGCCGCGCACCTGGCCGGCGTGTCGCGCGTGTTCACCGTCGGCGGTGCGCAGGCCATCGCCGCGCTGGCGTACGGAACCGACACCATTCCGATGGTCGACAAGATCTGCGGCCCGGGCAACGCCTACGTGGCCGCAGCCAAGCGGCGCGTGTTCGGCGCCGTGGGCATCGACATGGTCGCCGGCGCGTCGGAAATCATGATCATCGCCGACGCGAGCGCCAATCCCGACTGGGTTGTGCTCGATCTTTTCTCGCAGGCGGAACACGACGAGCTCGCGCAGGCGCTGCTGCTGTCCCCCGACGCCGCGCTGCTCGACGCCGTGGAAGTCGCGCTGCACAAGCGCGTGCAGGAGATGCCGCGCGCGCCGATCATCACCGCGTCGTTCGCGCATCGCGGCGCGCTGATCCGCACGCGCGACCTGGCCGAAGCCTGCGCGATCGCCAACCGCGTCGCGCCGGAGCACCTGGAGCTCGCCGTCGCCGATCCGGATGCGCTTTTGCCGCAGCTACGCCACGCGGGCGCGATATTCATGGGCCACAACGCCTGCGAGGCGCTGGGCGATTATTGCGCGGGCCCCAACCACGTGCTGCCCACCGGCCGCACCGCGCGTTTCTCGTCGCCTCTAGGCGTCTACGATTTCCAGAAGCGCTCGAGCATCATCCGCGTGTCGGACGCCGGCTCGCGCGTGCTGGGCGGCATCGCGTCGACGCTCGCGCGCGGCGAAGGACTGACGGCGCACGCGCTGTCGGCGGAAGCGCGCACGCGC
>DATCFA010000399.1:0-2241 GCA_036509805.1 Casimicrobiaceae bacterium | reverse complement strand
GCAGGTGAAGCGTCCATCCGCCAGCGTTTCGACGCTGAATTCGCCGGCCAGCGGCACATGTCCGGGCACGCCGGAAGTCTCGCCCAGCCTGAACATCGAGTGACGGCCGGCCCCGACGGCGTGCGCCTGGCGCGCCGATTCGGCGTCGATCAGCAGTCCCAATGTCGCGTCGCGCGCATCGGCGGCGATCAGCGCGGCGAGCAGTCCTGTCGTATCGCCATTGCCGCCGGCGCCGGGATTGTCCTGCGTATCGGCGAGCACCACCGGCGCGCCGCGCTCGCCCCGCTGCATCGCGCGCGCAACCGCGGCCGGCGGATCGAAGAGCTCCATGCGGAACTGAGGCTCCGCGTCATGCACGGCGCGCGCGAGCGATGCCACCGCCGCCTCGGTGGCTGCCGCGTCGCGACCGTAGCCGAACACCGACATCCCGCAATCGGCGATGTCGGCCATCGGGAATCCGGGCGTGAACGACATCACGGCATCGTGCTCGCGTTCGAGCTTCGCCAGCAGCGCATACAGGCTCTTCGCCGGCTCGAGAAACGAGCACTGCGCGGGCAAGCCGGTGAGGAAATCGAGCGTGTGAAACGACTTGGCGAACGCCGCATCGCTGGCCAGCATACGGTCGAGCAGTTGCGCCGCGCGCTGTCCCGTTTCCGCCATGTCGATGTGCGGATACGTGCGGTACGCGACCAGCGCATCGCTCGCGTCGACCATCGCGCGCGACATGTTCGCGTGCAGATCGAGGCTCGCCACTATCGGTACGCGGGGACCGACGACGCGGCGCACGCGTGCGAGCAGCTCGCCTTCGCCGTCATCGAGGTGCTCGGTCACCATTGCGCCGTGCAGGTCGAGATAGACGCCGTCGACGGCGCCCGCGGCGGCGAGACGCGTGACGATTTCACCGCCGATGCGCTCGAATGCATCCTTCGTCACCTGCGCCGACGGCGACGCGGCGCTCCATGCGAGTCCGACGCTCCGGTGTCCCAGCGCGTGCAATGCGGCGATGGCGCCAGCGGCGGGAATGTTGGCGCCGGCGAGTCGCGGGGCGATCTTGTCACCGAACGTCAGCTCCGGCCAGCCGCCACCCTGCCCGAACGCGGCGAACGTGGCCTTCGACGGTGCAAACGTGTTGGTTTCGTGCTGGAATCCGCCGACCGCGATGCGCGCCATGTCTTGTTTTCTCCGGGGCATCCATGCCCATCGATCCGCCGAGCGTAGCAAACGCGCGCACGCGATCCGCGATAAGCTTCATCACCGGGCGTCTCCGGTTACGGCAGTTGTCACTCAACCCGGCAGGATGCGCGTTGTCGAGACCGGGCGCACGCACGAGATCGTCGCGCATCTGCGCATTCGTGAGCGCGCGCGCCGTTCGCGGCCACTCCTGGGCGCGGCACGGCGCTGTCCGGGCAGTCCCATCGAAAAGGCATTCATGCGTTCGCTGTTGTTGAGCTTGTTGGCAATCGGTATTTGCGGCGGCGCCGGCGCCGCCTTGGGATGGACGTTGGCGAACCTGCTGGGACTGGCGGGGATGGCGGCGACGTTCGTCGCGCTGCCGGTGGCGATGGTCGTCGCCGCCGCGCTGTGGGCATCGGCCATCGCCGCACGCAACCGGTTGCACCGGCGCTGAACCGGCGCCCTGCGCGAAGTGGCACGCTGCTCCTGTCCCGGGCCCTGCTGCCTGCGCCCCGCGTCCTGCGGCGCAGCCTCACGCTGCCGGTTCGAGTAGAATGCGCCCCGCCATCGAACATTCACAGGCACAGGGACATGAAAACAACGGTCGTTCTACTCGCGCTCGCATGCGCCGCGTGCGCATCCAACGAACAGGTCGCCAAGGAGGACGTTTACCACCCGCCGGTCTACCGGACGGGCAGCAACATCCTGTCTCAGGGGTCCGGCGCGTCGAATACGAGCGACGGCACCGGCGACGCGATGCGCCAGGCGTTGCCGCCGGCGCTCGTCAGGAAGCCGCCGGGCGGTTGATGCCGATCGCAACGCCGCCGCGTTCCGCCATCGCCGGCGGTGCGACGAGCGTGGCGCTGACGACGTAGCGCCAGCGCGTGTTCGGCGCGATGGCGTCGAATGGATAGCAGGTGACCAGCGTCAGCGTCGGCGTGTCGGTTTGCGCACGCAGGCGCAGCGCGTTAGCGGCGACGACGGCCATGCCGGTGATCCTGAACTGCGCCTGCGTGCCGTCGACCCGATCGACGATGATGCGCTCGCCGAGGTGCGCATCGGCGAGAA
>DATCFA010000398.1:0-2704 GCA_036509805.1 Casimicrobiaceae bacterium | reverse complement strand
TGCCACCGGTTTCCTGATGACGGCCGGTTTCGCAGCCGCCTTGCGCGGCGTCGGCCCACTGCCCAGCCAGGGAAGCGCGTCGGCAAAGCGCACGACGTCCCCGGCATCGTCGAGCGCGTATCCCGGCACGCTTTCGATCGTCCTGGCGAACACCGGGCTCTTGAGCAGCGCGATCAGTTCGGCGATCGCCGGCGACGACAGCGTGCCGAGGTTGCACGCCAGCATGTAGCGTTCGGTGATGAGCGGGATGAAATCCAGGTGGAACTGACGCGCCGCCGGCTCGACGCCGAGGCCGACGTTGGCGGCGCCGCTGGCCACGAACGCGGCGATGGCCGCGTGCGTGAACTCGCCGCTGTCGTATCCGTTGATGCGTGCGGGATCGACGCGTGCGGCGCGCAACAGGCCGTCGAGCAGCACACGCGTGCCTGACGCGGGCTGGCGGTTGACGAACCGGATGCCGCGCTTGGTGAGGTCGGCCAAGCCGCGGATGCCCAGCGGATTGCCGCGCGGCACCATCAGCCCCTGCCTGCGCGTGGCGAGACGGATGATCCGCTGCTGCGCGGCGCGCACCCACGGCGCGTAGGGTTGCCACAGCACCGGTGCAAGCTCGCCCAGCGCGACGTGGAAGCCGGCGACGTCGCATTGGCCTCGCGACAGCGAAGCCAGCGCTTCGACGCTGCCCATGTAGCGCAGCTCGATCTCGGCGTTGCCCGCGCGCCGCATGAGCTCGGGAAGCTTCTCCACCGCATAGCCATGGCTTGCGTGCACGCGCAGGTGCGACAGCGGCTTGGCGCTCGCGCGTGATATCTCCGCATTGAGCTCCGCGGCGATGTTGTCGAGTTGCGGGAAAAGGCTCGCCATCACGCGCTGCTCGGCCCACAGGAACTTGTGGCCGAGCGGCGTGAGGCGGGCGCCCTTGCCGCGTTCCATGTCGACCAGCGGAGAACCGAAGGTCTCGCCCCATTTTGCGAGCAGGTCCCACGCATGGCGATACGACAGCCCGAGCGTGCGCGTGGCCAACGTCAGCTTGCCGGTGTCGTTCACCGCGCGCAACAGGCGGAAGAGCTGCGGCTCGAAGCGGTCGCCGCCGTCGACGCTGATGAGCCACGCGGGCTTGATGGAAATGGGCGTCATATGCTTTCCCGCGCATCTTTCATCGGAATGTATCGAGTGTCACCGTCATAGACATCGCATCGTCGCACCGCGTTCGGTATATGCGCGACAACGCATATGAAGATAGCACAGGCGCCGGGCGCCGGCGACGAACGCGGATTCAGCCCGCGTCCGCGGCGCGAGTGCGCGCCAGCGGCGCGAGCTCGATCGCTCCGATCGCCACGCCGAGCCGGCGGCGGTCGACGCCGATGCCGAGATCCACCGGACGCGGGGACGCGATGCCCGACAGCGTGACCTGCACGTAGGGCACGCGCGACGCGTGCAGCGCAGGCTCGAGCACACCGTCGACGAGCCACGTGCCGGCATCGGTGCGCGCGACCGTGGTCGCGACGCGCTGGCCCTGAGCCTCGGCGACCAGCGTCTGCGGCGCGCCTGCTGCGAGCACTTGCACGACGTGGATACGCATCGCGAGCGGCCGGTCGAGCCGCACCGGCCATTCGACCGTCGAGCGCGCGGCGGATCCCGTCCAGCGAAACGCGCCGTGGCGCGCGCTGTGCTCGACGGCATGCCACTCGAAGCTCGGGGGCTCGTGGTCGAGCGTGAACGTTTCGGCATCGTCGAGCGAACGCAGCGCATTGTTGTCGAAGCGATGCTCGACACCCTTGGCGACGCGGTTCGCGTGGAACAGTTCCCCGGGCGCGAGCCTGGCGGTGTCGGTCAACAGCAGCTTCCACGAACGTGCGGCCATTCGCGATTGCAGCAGCTTGACGAGCTCCTCCGCGACAAACCGCTCGCCGCGCTCGAGGTTCGCAAGGCAGCATTGCTGCTCGACGATCGACTTCGCCTGGTACGCGTTGCGTCGGGCAGCCGCGCTGAACTTGAACACCGTCACTTCGTTGCTCGGCGCCACCGGGCTGGCCGCACGCGCACGCATGAAGAATTCGCAGTCGGTTGGCAGGCGCAGCGTGCGCGGATCGACCCACGCGCCGATGCGCTCGACCAGCGCGCGCCGGTGCACCAATGCGGACGGCGGAACGAAGTCGTCGTCCGCGCAACGGCCATCGGCGAACAGGCCCGCCGTCCATGTCGTGCCCGAGCCGGGCGCCCCGTACATGATCATGCCGGCAGCCGCGACCTGCGAGCCGGCCGCGCACGCCGCGGCGATCGTCGACTCGAGGTGGCGCGGCGCCCAGATGTCGTCATGGCCGAGGTACGCGATCCATTCGCCGCTCGCCATCGCGAGCGCCGCATTGTTCGGCGCCTGCTGGCTGCCGGCGTTGTGCGCGAGGTTGCTCCACACGATGCGTGTATCGCCGAAGGACGCGACCACCGCTTCGCTGTCGTCGGTGCAGGCGTCGCCGACGACGAGGATCTCGAAGTCCTGCAGCGTCTGGCGCTGCACCGAGCGGATCGCGCACGCCAGCGCGGCGCTCCAGTTGTAGGTGGCAATGATCACGCTCACCTGTGGCGCCGCGGCGACTGCCAGCGTCTGCGCAGCACCGACCGCCGCGTCGCTCACCACCGGTGCGGAATCAATGCCGCGGCTTGTGCGCTGTCCCACGGGAGGTCCAGTGCGTCCGGCTTGTCGTAG
>DATCFA010000397.1:0-2676 GCA_036509805.1 Casimicrobiaceae bacterium | reverse complement strand
TTGCTGGCCATTGAATCCGGGATCGCGGTAATTCGCGCGTTGAGCCAAGGATCGCGGTAATTCGCGCGTTGAACTGGGGATCGCGGTAATACGTGCGTTGAACTAGTCGTGCGACCGCGGCATCTTAGCATCAGCCCTTGCGTCGACCACGCACCGCCCATGACGCCTCGCTCCACCCAATGCCCGCCGGTGAATCCGCTGTCCGCGCGCACGCCTGCGGCGCGGCGCGCACGCGCAATCGCAGGCGCGCTGGTGTTCGCGGTCGCGTTGCTGCCGATGGCGCCCGGTGGCATTGTCCCGGCCGCCGCGCAGTCGGTGTTCTCGGGCTCCGTGAAGACGCCGCCGCCGAGCAACCTGCCGCCGCCGTCGGCCGCGCTGCCGCAGAGCACGCTCACGTTGCCGGAACTCGGTGACTCGTCGCAGACCGCGCTATCGGCCGCCGACGAGCGCAAGATCGGCGAAGAGGTGATCCATCAGGCGCGGATGTCGGGCTCCATCATGGACGACCCGGAAGTCACCGACTACCTGAACGACCTGGGCCAGCGTCTGGTCGCGGCAGTGCCCGACGCGGACATGGATTTCCACTTTTTCGCCGTCAACGATCCGCAGATCAATGCGTTCGCGCTGCCGGGCGGATTCGTCGGCGTGTATACCGGCCTCATCCTGCTCACCCAATCGGAATCGGAACTGGCGAGCGTGCTCGCGCACGAGATCTCGCACGTGACGCAGCATCACATCGCGCGAATGATCGCGAACCAGAAGGGCAACCTGCTGATGTCGCTCGGCGCGCTGGCGCTGGCGCTGCTCGCGGCCAAGGCCGGCGGCAATTCAGGCGGGCAGGCCGCGGAGGCGGCGATCGCGTCGGCGCAAGCGCTGTCGATCCAGCAGCAACTCAATTTCACACGCGCCAACGAATACGAAGCCGACCGCATCGGCTTCCAGCGTCTCGCCGCAGGCGGCTTCGACGTCACCGCGATGGGGACGTTCATGAAGCGCATGCAGGATGCGACGCGCTTTTCCGACGGCAACGCGCCGAGCTACCTGCGCACGCACCCGGTGACGGCCGAGCGCATCGCCGAAGCGCAGGCGCGCGCGCAGGCCTATCCGTACCGCCAGGTGCCCGACTCGCTCGACTTCCAGATGGTGCGCGCACTGCTGAAGAGCTACGAAGGCGAGCCGCAGGACGCCGTCGCGTTCTTCGACAGGGCGCTCGCCGAACACAAATACAACAGCCTCGTGGCCACGCGCTACGGGTTGGTCGCCGCACTGTTGCGCGCCAAGGACTACACACGGGCCAAGGCGCTGATCGCCGAGCTCGATCGCAGCGGGCCCGTGCATCCGATGATCGACGCGATCGCCGGCCACGTGCTGATGGAATCGGGCGACCTGGACGGCGCCATCAAGCGTTTCAAGGATGGCCTGGCGCTCTTCCCGAACAAGAAGCAGCTCGTCTACGACTACCCGACGGCGCTGTTGCGCGCTGGACGCGCAAGCGAGGCGAGCGCCTTCATCGAAGCAGAGCTCGCGCGCTTTCCCGGTGACGGCCAGCTCAACCAGATCGCCGCGCGCGCCTACGCGGCGCAGGGCATGGAATCGAAGCAGCACCAGCACCTCGCCGAGTTCTACGTTTGGCAGGGCAACCTGCGCAACGCCATCACGCAGCTCGAGCTTGCCGGCAAGGCGAAGGATGCCGATTTCTATGGCGCGTCGGTCATCGACACGCGCCTCAAGGGATTGCGCAAGGAATTCGCCGACCAGCAGAAGGACGCGTCGAAGGTCGCCGGCTGAGCAGCAGGCTCTTTCGCGCCCGCGCCCCGCGCCGGCTCTTGCGCCGCGCGAGGACCCCACCCCCCTGTAGATTTCTACAGGCTGACAAATGGCTGACAACGGCTCAGCCTTGGCCGGCAAGCGGTCACCTCGTGACCGCCATCACCTCGGGGAGTGTGTGATGAAACTTCTGGTTGTCGACGATCACCCTTTGATTCCACAGGCGATCGCGCAGGTGCTGCGCGATTTCGACCCAACGATCACGCTGCTCTCGGCGGCGACGCGCGCAGAAACCGAACGCATGCTCGCGCTGCATCCGGACTGCTCGCTGGCGCTGCTCGACCTGGCGCTGCCCGGAACACGCGGATTGGACCTGCTCGCAAGCCTCGTGCGCGACCACCCGCAGCGCGGCGTCGTCGTGCTGTCGGCGACGCACGATCGTGCGACCGTCGACGCGGCAATTGCCGCCGGTGCGCGCGGCTTCATCGCCAAGACCGCCGACGCGCGGGAAATCGTCGCCGCGATCGGCGCAGCACTCGCCGGCAAGCGCGTGATCACGCGTGACATCGCGCCGCGCATCGCCGCGGCGGCCGCGCATCTCGCTCCCGGCGTCTATGGATTGACGGGCCGCCCGGCGGACGTGCTGCGCCTGCTGATCCAGGGCAAGCCGAACAAGATGATCTGTCGCGACCTTTCGCTGTCGGAAGGTACGGTCAAGGTCCACGTGTCGGCGATCCTCAAGGCGCTCAACGTGCACTCGCGGACACAGGCGGTGGTCGAGATCGCGAAGCGCGGTGTCGGCGCCGAACCGGTGCGCCCGTAGCACAAGGCTTCGTCAATGCCCGCGCTGCGCGCCATCGCGCCGGCGCTCGTTGAGCGTGCGCGCGCCGAAGAGGTGGCGATGCTCTA
>DATCFA010000396.1:0-3381 GCA_036509805.1 Casimicrobiaceae bacterium | reverse complement strand
GGCTACAGCGTGGCGAACGCGATCGCCGTTCCGGCGACGGTCAGGCTCAGGAATTTCGAGGTTGTAACGACGCCTCCTTCCGTGAGTTTGATATTGGCGTCGACCATCTGCGGAAAGATGGGAACTCCGCTGATGATGCCGGTGACGGGATCGACGGCGAGACCGACAGGCAGGTCGAAGGCGCCCCACTTCAGTGGCACCAGGCCCTGGCCCGTCAGCTGGAATGAATAGGGCACGCCCGCGCCGTCCGGAAGCGCCGTCGTCAGTATCGCAAACGGTATGACGGTATCGTCGTTGACGATGACGACCGCGGCGGTGTCGCCGAAGCCCGGAGAATTACCAAGAATCGTGGCGTTCACCGGATTGCTGATTTTGATGATAAACCCTTCGTCGAACTCGTACGTCGTATCGCCGACGATCTTGACGACGATGTTCTTGCGCGTCTCACCCGGCGCGAACGTCAGCGTCCCCGATGTCGGGATGTAGTCGTTGTCCGCGGCTCTCGCTGCGCCAAGAGGCGGCACATATTCGGCCGTTGTGTAGTCGACGATGACGGTTTGCGTCGATGGTCCCGACAAATTCACCGGAACGAGCGCGTCCGTGGTCCCGCTATCGCCTTCGATGACGCGCACGCCGCCGGCGTTGGCGAAGTTGGCTGAACCCAATGCGGACGAATCGACCCCGACCTGCGGCTGGGGCACGGTGACGGCGGTGGCCCAGAATCTCGCTGTGCCGGCGCCGCGTCCCGGCTGGTCAAAGGGCGCACCGAGCGAGGGAATGTCGTATTTGACGAACGTGAATCCTGCGGCGGTGAAGGGCGCCTTGAGCACGATCAGCGGGTCGTTGTTGCCGCCGCTGTTACCTGACAGCGCCGCCAGCTGTCCGTCGGCGCTGATGTCGATATCCTCGAAGCCGGCTTCGGTGCCGCCTGGATCGAAGCTCAGCGTTTCCACGCAATGTGATCCGGAAAGCGCCGATAGTTGCTGACCAGCTGCCCGGTCACCAGCAGCGACGCCGACGCGAGTGCTGCACCGATCGTATCCTTTCGCAGCAGAAACGCGTCGAGCGCGGTATTCAGCATCTCGAGCGCATTCGGATCCCCGCGATGCGACACGGCCAGCGCGAGCGCGTATTGGCTATCGGAATCGCGGTCGGCCGCGGACCCGCCCGTGACGGCGGCAGGGTGCAAGCCCTTCGAAAGCGCCAAGCGCAGATCGGACATTGAAGTACCCCGATGGGCGATCAGGCGGCGAGCACCGCAGGCTGGACATGCGACGTACATCGTTTCGCCAGCGGGCCGCGCACTCACGGCGATGGAGCGGATTCCGATCCGGGCTTCGGGTATTTCCACTTGCGGTGCACCCACAGGAAATCTTCCGGCGAGCGCTCGATCTCCGCCTCGAGCAGCGTCGCGTAGCCGTCGACGATGCGCGCCTCGGGATCGTCGGCATACGGTGGCTCGACGATCAGGTGCAAGTGCGCGCTGTACACGCCACGGCTCACGCGCCGCATTGCGACGAAGATGACCGGCGCATCGAGATAGCGCGCGATCATGCCTAACCCGGCGTAGAAAGCCGTGTCCTGGTTGAGAAAACGCCGCCAGTGCTTCGGCGCGTCGCGTGTCGGCGTCTGGTCAGCGAGGATCGCGAATGCGCGTGGCTCGCCGGCGCGAAACGTCAGTTCGTACAGCAGGTTGTCGAGGGCGATCGGACGTCCCCCGAAGCGTGCGCGCGCGTCGTGGACATAGTCGTCGACACTGGCCACGCGCAATGGCTTGTACAGCGGCGAAATGGGGATGCCGAGCTCCGCGCACGCCGCCAGCACCAGCCATTCCCAGTTGCAGAAGTGCGCCGCCAGCAGCACCACCGACTTCCTGTCGGCGACATAGCGGTTGACCATCTCGCGGTTGTCGATCACCACGCGCTGCGCCAGCGCGTGTCGATCAGCGCGCCAACCCCACACCGCTTCCGCGAACGTTCGCCCGAAGTTCGTGTAGTTGTTGCGCAATATCGCGGCGCGCTCGGCGTCGCTTTTGTGCGGAAACGAGCGCGCGATGTTGTCCGCAGCCAGCTGCCGATGCCAGTGCATGATGTCGAAGGCGACGAACGACACGATGCGCCCGAGCGCGTACAGCACCGGAAGCGGCAGCAGGCCGAGCGTGCGCAGCAGGAAAACCATGGGTGTCCGCGAATGCCACGAAGGTAGCGCGCGAAGCATAACGCATCGACGCGCGCTGGCCGTTGCAAGCCGTATCGGTCCTGCCCGATCGTGCAAGGCACGCGCGTTGGCACACGTATAATTCGCCTGCCCGCGCACGCGAATCCACGCCGCGTATCCACGCCGATTGCCTGAATTGCACCTGACGCCCGTCGAACTGCCCACCTTGATCGCATTGCTGACCGTCTGGGTCTACTGGACCATCGTCGCGGTGATGGTCGTTCGTCGCCGCAGGAAAACACGCAAGCTCTCCGGCGTGCTGCCGGAACAGCGGCTCGAAGTGCTGCTGTGGCTTGCCTGGGTGCCGCTTGTGGTTGCGTGGCTGGCGCTGCCGTGGCTTGCGCTCACGCATGCGTCCGGAATGCTCGCGGTGCCCGCGTTCGCGCGGTCGAAGGCATTCACGCTGTTGCGCTGGGTTGCCGCGGCGACCGGCGTCGCAGCGCTGCATGGCTCGATTCGCACCTGGCGCGAGATGGGCCGGCACTGGACGATGGCGGTCACGCGTGACGAAACCAGCACGCTGCTGACCGCCGGCACGTTCGGCCGTGTACGCCATCCGGTTTACGCGCAGAGCATCGCGCTGATGCTCGCCACCTTCGTCGTGTTGCCCACGTGGCCGATGTTCGCCGTCGCGGTGATCCACGTCGCATTGATGCTCGCCAAGGCGCGCAATGAGGAGCGCTTCCTGCTGGCAGCGCACGGCGACGCGTACGTGCGCTATTGCAGCGCGACCGGCCGCTTCATCCCGCGGATGCGGTGGCGACGATGAAGTGCTCGAAGGCGCGCGCGATCCGATCGGCGCGCATGCCGCGCGCCTCGCCGCCGTGACGATGCGCGAGCGCGCCTTTCCGGGCAAGCTCAACCTCTTCCAGCGGATGATGCTGCGCTGGCGCAGCCTGCATCCGTACAACGCCGTGCACGTCGCACGCGTGGCGCGTGCCTTCGACGCGGAGCTCGCGCGCGAACGCATCGCCGCAACGCTCGCACGCTGGGGCATCGGCGGTTTCACGCTCGACGCCGCGCGCCGCAGGTACGTCTACCGCGGCGGCGTGGTGGCGCCGCAGGTCGACGTGCTCGAATGCGCGAGCCCGAGTGACGGCGAGCGCGTGCTTGCCGCGGAAATCGCGCGCCAGCTCAACACGCCGTTCGAACTCGGCGAGCCTT
>DATCFA010000395.1:0-3817 GCA_036509805.1 Casimicrobiaceae bacterium | reverse complement strand
GACTTCCCGTGGGCGACGGACGTGTCGACGATCCTGATCGCCATCATCGCGTTCGTGGGCTCGGCTGCGTATTTCCGTCGCCATTCGGGAATGGCCTATACGGCGCTGCTCGATCGGCTGCACGGTGTCCCCCGCGATGCGCTCGCGGCGTGCGGGTTGTGGATCGTGCTCGTCGTCTGCGCGATCGCGCTCGCCTACTTCCCGGAGTTCTTCGGCGCGCAGCTCGGACAGCGGCTGCCGGTACTCGATGTCAACGTAGGCTATGCATCGATCTGGCTCGGCGTTGGCTTGACACTGCTCGCCGCGTTCTGCGTGGAGAAAATCTGCGCGTTGCCGTTGCGCGGCGTCGCCATCGGGCTCGCCGCCATGGTGCTGGTCTCAGCCACCGTCGCGCTGCTGCGATGGGCGTACGCCGACGGCGCGTTCGCGTTCGACCCGTTCCTGCCGATCGCCTGCGTGCTGATCATCGCGTTCCTCGCGGGCGCGCCCGTGGCCATCATCCTGGCGCTGGGCGGCATGCTGTATTTCCTGATCTCGGATGCAGCACCGCTGACGGTGATTCCGTCGTCGCTGCAATACGGAATCAGCAGCTTCATCCTGCTCGCCATTCCGTTTTTCATGATCGCCGGCACATTGATGGAAATCACCGGCATGGCCACGCGGCTGATCGACATGGTGCAGGAGTGGGTCGGTCACTGGACCGGCGGCCTGCTGATCGCCGAAGTCATCGCCACCTATGTGTTCTCCGGCATCAGCGGATCGAAGGCCGCCGATATCGCCACGATCGGCAGCGTGATGAAAGGACCGGTGCGAGCCTACGGTTATCCGTCGACGGAATTCGTCGCGGTGCTCGCCGCCTCCGCAGCCATGTCCGAGACCGTTCCGCCGTCGGTGGCGATGCTGATCCTCGGCTCGGTCACCAGCCTGTCGATCGGCGCGCTGTTCGTGGCCGGCGTCGTGCCGGCCGCCATACTCGCGATCGCGCTGATCGTCGCCATCACGATCCGCAGCCGCGTCAAAGGCTATCGCAGGGGGCCGTCGTTCGACGTGCGACGCGCGTTGCGCAGCATTCCGCGCGCGCTGCCGGCACTGGGCGTGCCGGTGATCGTGATCGGTGGCCTCGTGGGCGGCATCGCGTCGCCGACCGAATCGGCGTCGTTCGCCGTCGTCTATGGTTTCGCGGTCGCCGTGCTCGTCTACCGGTCGATCGGGCGCCGGCCGTGTCTCGTCGGCTTGCGCAACGCGACGCTGCTGGCCGGCATGGTGCTGCTGATGGTCAGCGCATCCAACCTCCTCGTCCAGGCCATCGTCATCGACGGCCTCGGACGCACGATCGCGGCCACGCTCGCCGCGGTCAGCAATCGACAGGTGTTCCTGTTCCTCAGCGCGGCCGCGCTGATCGTGCTGGGATTCGTCCTCGAAGGCTTTCCGGCAATCCTGATTTCGGCACCGATCTTCCTGCCGGTGGCGACACGGATGGGCGTCGACCCGCTGCAATTCGGCATCCTGCTGATCATCGCGACCGGCATCGGCGTGATGATGCCGCCGGTGGGCATCGGCTTTTACGTTTCCTGCGCCGTCGGCGAAGCGCCGGTGAACGCCGCAATGCGGCCATCATTTTTCTACAACGTGTTTCTGATACTCGGCCTTTGCGTGGTGATCCTGTGTCCGCAACTGACGCTGTGGCTGCCTCACCTGCTCGGCATGAAGTGACGCAATGCGCGCAATCCCTATTCAATGGCAGCACGATTGGCAACCGCAACCGGCGACGCGAGTCAATTCGCGCCTGACGCAACCCACGAGCAACACCGCAGGAGGATGACATGACGACGACAACAGCGCATGGCCCGCTCGACGGCGCCGACAGGCGGCAGTTTCTGAAGATGTCGCTGGGCGCCAGCGCCGCCGCGACGCTCGGCATCAGCACGCCGGCGTCAGCGCGCACACGCGTGCTGCGCATGGGAAGCCCGCAGCCGGTCGACTCGACGTATCACGTGGCGATGACGACGTTCGCCAGCGAAGTCGGCAAACTGTCCTCGGGCAACATGAAAGTGGAAACGTTTCCCAACTCGCAGCTCGGCAGCATCAAGGAAATGCTGAGCGCCGTGCAGCTCGGCACGCTGTCGATCACGCTTGCGGTTCCCGCGTGGTATTCGAACTTCATCAAGCAGATGGATGTTTTCACGCTGCCCTACCTGGTGGAGTCACCGCAGAAGCTGCGCGAAGGACTGGACGGCGCGTTCGGTGATCACATGAAGACGTATGCCGACGCGGCAGGATTCAAGCTGCTTGGGTGGTGGCTGATGGGCTCGCGCCACATGGTGAACAATGTCCGCCCCATCTACAAGCCGGCGGACATGGCCGGACTGAAAATGCGCGTCATTTCGAGCCAAGTCTACATCGAGGCGTTCCGCGCGCTCGGCGCGAGCCCGGTGGCGCTCGATTCGGCCGAGATCTACCTGGCGATGCAGCAGCACGTCGTCGACGGCCTCGAGTACCCGTTGCCCGACCTCATCAGCGTCAAGATGTACGAAGTCGCCAAGTACGTGTCGCTGGACGCGCACACGACCGACTTCTTCATCGTGTCGATGAACGGCAAGCTGTGGGCGAGCCTGTCGCCGGACGAGCAGAAAATCATCACGCAGGCGATGAAGACGTCGATGGACTGGCAGTGGAATGCGCAACCGCAGGCGATCACCGCTGCCAGCGAGAAACTGAAGACGCTGATGCAGGTCAACGCTATCAGTCCCGCCGACCGCCAGATGTTCGTCAACGCGACGCGCCCGGTCTACCAGAAGTTCGAATCGTCGATCGGCAAGGACCTCGTCGCCGAGGCGGTCAAGTCGTTCGGACCGGCATGACCGCTGCGATGCCCGAAGCGCCGGTGAAGATCGCGATACTGGACGACTGGCAGCAGGTTGCACGCGCCAGTGCGGATTGGTCGGCACTGGAGGCGCGCGCGCAATTGACGTTCTTCCACGAGCCGTTCGCCGGCGAGGACGCCACGGCGCGCGCGCTCGCACCGTTCGACATCGTGCTGGCGACCCGCGAACGCACGCCGTTTCCGGCGTCGCTGGTGCAGCGGCTACCGCGGCTGCGGATGTTCGGCCTGACCGGCGCGCGCGCGGCGCTGATCGACCTGCAAGGAATGATCGGTCGCGGCATCACCGTCTGCCACACGGGCGGCGGACCGGGTGTCGCGTCGACGGCCGAGATGGCGCTCGGCCTGATGCTGGCCGCCGTCCGCCGCATTCCGGCGTGCGAGGCGACGCTGCGCCGCGGTGAGTTCCAGCGCGGTACGACACCGGGCTTCGTGCTGGCCGGCAAGACGCTCGGCATCGTCGGGCTGGGCAGGATCGGCTCGACGATGGCGCGCTATGGGCACGCACTGGGCATGACGGTCATCGCCTGGAGCGAGAACCTGACGGCGGACAGGGCGTCTGCGGCCGGCGCGACGCGGGTAACGAAGCCCGAGCTTTTGGCGCGCGCGGATATCGTCAGCCTGCATCTGGTATTGTCGGAACGCACGCGCGGGCTGATCGGCGCGCCCGAGCTCGCGAGCATGAAGACCGGTGCGATACTGGTCAACACATCGCGCGGCCCGCTGGTCGACGAAGCGGCGCTCGTCGACGCCCTGAAGTCGAACCGGCTGATCGCGGCACTCGACGTCTACGAGCGCGAGCCGTTGCCGAAAGGCCATCCGCTTATGGGATTGCCGAACACCGTGCTGACGCCGCATCTTGGATACAGCGTCCGCGAGGTCTACACCGAGTTCTACCGCGACTGCGTCGAGAATGCGCTCGCGTTCCTCGACGGC
>DATCFA010000394.1:0-4655 GCA_036509805.1 Casimicrobiaceae bacterium | reverse complement strand
GAAAAGCCGAAAGAGCCGTTTGTTGCAGATTCGGGTCGTCCGGGCGGCGTTCGTGGCCTTTTGACATTCGGCGGAAAGGGTTCGGCCCTACACTTCGCCCTTCGCCCGTTTTCCACCCGCCACGCCCGCACTCCGAGCGGGCCTCGTGCCATGCATCGCTTCCGCTTTCCCATCGTCATCATCGACGAGGACTTCCGCAGCGAGAACACGTCCGGCCTCGGCATCCGCGCGCTGGCCGACGCGATCGTCACGGAAGGCATGGAAGTGCTCGGCGTGACGAGCTACGGGGACCTGTCGCAGTTCGCGCAACAGCAGTCGCGCGCATCGGCGTTCATCCTGTCGATCGACGACGAGGAATTCTCGGAAGCGCCGGGAGACGACCCGGCGGTGGTCAACCTGCGCAACTTCATCAAGGAAATCCGCTTCAAGAACTCGGAGATCCCGATCTACCTGTACGGTGAGACGCGCACGTCGTCGCACATCCCCAACGACATCCTGCGCGAGCTTCACGGCTTCATCCACATGTTCGAGGACACGCCGGAGTTCGTCGCGCGCCACATCATCCGCGAGGCGAAGAGCTATCTCGACAGTCTCGCACCGCCGTTCTTCCGCGCGCTCGTGCATTACGCCAGCGACGGCTCGTATTCGTGGCACTGCCCCGGACATTCCGGCGGCGTCGCGTTCCTCAAGAGTCCGGTGGGGCAGATGTTCCACCAGTTCTTCGGCGAGAACCTGCTGCGTGCCGACGTGTGCAACTCGGTGGACGAGTTGGGACAGCTTCTCGACCATTCGGGGCCGGTGGCGGCGTCGGAGCGCAACGCCGCGCGTATCTTCAACGCCGACGACCTGTTCTTCGTCACCAACGGCACGTCGACGTCGAACAAGATGGTGTGGCATGCCACCGTCGCGCCGGGCGACGTCGTCATCGTCGACCGCAACTGCCATGTGTCGATCCTGCATGCGATCACGATGACCGGCGCGATTCCCGTGTTCCTGCCGCCGACGCGCAACAATCTCGGGATCATCGGGCCGATTCCCAAGGAAGAATTCCGCTGGGAGAACATCGAGAAGAAGATCCGCGCGCACCCGTTCGCCAAGGACGTCAAGACCAAGCCGCGGATCCTGACGCTGACGCAAAGCACCTACGACGGCGTGCTCTACAACGTCGACACGATCAAGGACCTGCTGGGCACGCACGTCGACACGCTGCATTTCGACGAGGCGTGGCTGCCGCACGCGGCGTTCCACGAGTTCTACCAGGGGATGCACGCGATCGGACGCAATCGGCCGCGCTCGAAGGAGGCGCTGATCTTCGCCACGCAGTCGACGCACAAGCTGCTGGCCGGGCTGTCGCAGGCGTCGCAGATCCTGGTGCAGGATTCGGACACGCGCCAGCTCGACAAGCACCGCTTCAACGAGGCGTACCTGATGCATACGTCGACGTCGCCACAGTACGCGATCATCGCGTCGTGCGACGTTGCCGCGGCGATGATGGAACCGCCCGGCGGCAACGCGCTGGTCGAGGAGTCGATCAAGGAAGCGCTGGACTTCCGCCGCGCGATGCGCAAGGTCGACGACGAGTACGGAGACTCGTGGTGGTTCAAGGTCTGGGGGCCGAAGGACCTGCCCGTGGAAGGCATCGGCACGCGCGAGGACTGGGTGCTGCGCGCCGGCGAACGCTGGCACGGCTTCGGCGACCTCGCCGACGGTTTCAACATGCTCGACCCGATCAAGGCGACGGTGCTCACACCCGGCCTCGACGTCGAGGGCGATTTCTCCGACGTCGGCATTCCGGCGGCGATCGTCACCAAGTACCTTTCCGAGCACGGCGTGATCGTCGAGAAGACCGGCCTCTATTCGTTTTTCATCATGTTCACGATCGGCATCACCAAGGGCCGCTGGAACACGCTGCTGACAGCACTCCAGCAGTTCAAGGACGACTACGACAAGAACCAGCCGCTGTGGCGCGTGCTGCCCGAGTTCGTGCAGGCGTACCCGCGCTACGAAAAGACCGGCTTGCGCGAGCTGTGCGACGCGATCCACGGCATCTACAAGATCAACGACATGGGTCGGCTCACCACCGAGATGTACGTGTCGAACCTCGAGCCGGCGATGAAGCCCGCCGACGCGTTTGCGCGGATGGCGCATCGCGAGATCGAGCGCGTCGAGATCGACGACCTCGAGGGACGGGTCACCAGCGTGCTGCTCACGCCGTATCCGCCGGGCATTCCGTTGCTGATTCCCGGCGAGCGTTTCAACACGCAGATCGTCAAGTACCTGCAGTTCGCCCGCGACTTCAATGTGCGCTTTCCCGGCTTCGACACCGATATCCACGGGCTGGTCGAGGAGGAAATCGACGGCCGCAGGCGCTATTTCGTCGACTGCGTGGCGGGCGCGGATGTCCTCGCCGCAGCGCCGCGTGCGGCGCCGGCGATACGCGTGCGTGCGCTGAAGAAGGTGACAGGGTAGCCGGCGGCCCCGACCCGAGCCTTCCGTATGTTTCCGTACGTTTGCGGCAATGTGTGAGTCTCCTTTCTATTTTCAGGTCTGCGAAGTTCCGCCGGACATACGATGATCGTGGCATTATCAGCGGCGGTCGCTGTTCTGCGTCGACTGGTAAAGCTCGTCCAGCCATCCGCTGGCGAGATGAAGTGGACAATTGCAACGCCTTGCATCGACCGGATCGCGCGCCCCGCAGTGATCTACTGACATCGTGCAAACGGGGCCGTCGCGATTGCGGCTGCCACAATCGAAACGTCGAGATCTGACAGCCCGTATCGCGCATTCATGCCGTTGCTCACTCGAATTCAGCGTCTGCGCATAAAGCTTTTTGAGGCTTTCCGGCTATCGGATCCGCAGGCGATGCTTGTATGGGCAGCGCTGGCGGGTTTCGTGGGCGCGCTCGCGACTGTCGCGTTCCGGGAAAGCATTCGCGGGCTGCAGTGGCTCGTTACCGGGCATAGTGGCAGCCTGGTCGGGATGGCCAAGTCGCTGCCCTGGTATTTCCGAATGGTGCTGCCGGCGCTCGGGGGTCTACTGGCGGGAGTCTTTCTCGAATTGGCGCGCCACGGCGCAGGCGGCCGAGCGAATTCCGACTATATGGAGGCGATATCGATCGGCGACGGCCGGATACCGGTGCGCCAAAGCGTGGCGCGCAGCATCTCGTCACTGTTTTCCGTTGCGTCGGGCGGCTCGATCGGACGCGAAGGGTCGATGGTGCAATTGTCGGCGACTTGCGCGTCGATCATCGGGCGAATCGCGAAATTCCGCACGTCGCGACTGCGGCTTCTAGTCGCGTGCGGTTCGGCGGCAGGCATCACTTCGGCGTACAACGCGCCCATAGCAGGAACATTGTTCGTCGCCGAGATCGTGCTCGGCACCATCGCGATGGAGAGTTTCGGGCCGATGCTGGTGGCGTCGGTCATCGCCAATATCACGATGCGTGAAATGGCAGGTTATCAGCCGGTGTACGAGATGCCGCCTTTTCCCGCCGTCGCGGGCCCCGAGTTTCTGCTGTTTGTGGGACTCGGCCTCTTTGCCGGCATTCTGGCGCCGCAGTTCCTGCGCGCTCTCGCTTTTGGAAAAAATGCGTTCAGCCGAGTCCGCTTGCCGTTGCCTGCGCGGCTTTGCGTCGGTGGCCTGATCGTCGGTGCTTTATCGGTGCAGGTGCCGGAAGTCTGGGGTAACGGCTACAGCGTCGTGAATTCGCTTTTGCATACGCAGTGGCCGTGGACGCTGTTACTGCTGACGCTGGCATTCAAGATCGTGGCGACTGCCTCCACCGCCGGTTCGGGAGCGGTTGGTGGCATTTTCACGCCGACGCTCTTCGTCGGTGCAGTGATCGGCAATCTCTTTGGCATTGCGGTGCACGCGTTGTGGCCGGCGGCGACTTCGGCGCCGTTTGCTTATGCGATCGTTGGCATGGGTGCGTTCCTGGCCGCCGCTTCTCAGGCGCCGCTGATGGCGATCCTGATGATTTTTGAAATGACATTGAGCTATCAGGTCGTGCTCCCGCTCATGCTTGCGGTAGTTTGCGCGCACGTCGTCGCGCGTTCGCATGACCAGCCTTCGATGTACACGGTGACCAGGCACAACAATGCCGCCGAAAAAATGTGGACTCGCTGGCACGGTCTGCGGATCAGGGATCTGGTTAAGGAAGCGACGCCGATCCTGCCAATGTCGGCGTCCGTCGACGACGTCGGAAAGGCGTTTGTGGACCATCCGGTGAGATTCGTCTACGTCGTCGATGCCGATAACCTTTTCCGCGGCGCGATTTCGCTGCAGCGGTTCAAGCCCTATCTGTTGCACGAAGGGGCTATTGGGCAGCCTACGATGGATGATCTTCTGCAGCAGGATTTTCCGCGGCTGACGCCCAATATGCCGCTCGGCGAGGCGTTGCAGCATTTCCTGACTCATCCTGGCGAACGCCTGCCCGTGGTCGAGAGCGTGGCGACCCCGCGCCTGCTGGGCGTGGTTTCGAAGTCAGACTTGCTGTTGCGAATCCAGGAAATCGCCTACTGAGAACCCGTGAACCAATCGACTTTAGCGCCTCGGATGAGCGCAGAACGCCGTGACGGTGCGGCACGCACCAGCCAGGACCGTCACATCGATGGCGCTGCTTTTGGCGCACCTGCGCAATTTCACCTTGCCACAGG
>DATCFA010000393.1:0-2521 GCA_036509805.1 Casimicrobiaceae bacterium | reverse complement strand
CGGGTGCGCGCCGACGAGGGTCTCGACGCCGTCGCTGCCGCAACGCTACGCGGACATTCTTCGTCCGGTGCGCGCGGCATGCTGCTCGCCGGCTTGCAGGTGACGCAGGAGCATCCCCGCTACAACGCGTTGCGCGAGTCTTTCCTCGCGCACTATGCCGCGCTGCTGGCGGATGCCACGCGGCTGTTCGACGGCGTGCAGCCGATGCTCGACGCGCTGGACGCGCGCGGCATCCGGTGGGGCGTGGTCACCAACAAGGCGGTGCGCTATACGGGCCCGGTGACCGCCGCGCTGGGGCTCGCCCAACGCGCCGCCGTCATCGTCAGCGGCGACACGACGCCGCACGCCAAGCCGCATCCGGCGCCGCTGTTGCACGCGGCCGAAGCGCTCGCCATCGCACCGCCGCAATGCGTGTACGTCGGCGACGACCTGCGCGATATCGAAGCCGGGCGCGCAGCCGGCATGGCGACGCTGGTCGCGCGATGGGGCTACATGGGCGTGGACGCCGATCCCGACCGGTGGCCCGCCGACGGCTGGCTCGACGCGCCGCAGGATCTCATTGCGTGGCTCGATGCGCAGACGCCGGCGGACGGACGCTGATCCACTGCGCGATATCGCGCTGCTAGCCGGGGCACGCCCCGGCATTGAGCAACAGCATCTCGCGCGCCTGCCCGTCGCGCGTGCCCGACAAGCGCACCGGCTGGTTGGCGAGCAGCGGCGTCAGCACCGCGGCCATCACGTCGTCGGCGCTAGCGAGCGGAATGCCGTTGGCGAGCCGCACGCGATCGCCCGGCTTGAGGCCGATCATCTGCGCGAAACCACTCGCTTCGCGGACGCTCATGCCACCTGCGACCGGCGCGACGATTGCGCGCAACGCGGCGGGCTGTGTCGCCAATCCTTGCAGCAGCTCGGCATTGAGCTTGACGACCTGGCCGCTGAAGCCGGGCGGCGGCGTGCATCCGGCGGCGCGCCGCGCCGTCGGCGGGAGGCGGCCCGCTGACGCCTGCATGGCGGACGCCGTCGCCGCGAGCAGCGCGATGTTGCGCTCACCGCCGGCATCGCGGATGCGAATGGTCCACGGCGCGATGTCGACCAGCGTGCTGCCGCTTTCGATCTCGCCGCCCTTTTTCACGAGCTTCGGTCCCGACGGCAAGCGGAACAGCGCGTAGCCTCCGCCGTTCGCTTCGGCGAACACACCCAGCAGGCGCACGTCTCCTGCGAGCGTGGCCGGTGCGGACGCGTCGGGAACCGCATGCGCATCCGATGCGAGCCAGCCCGACGCGACAATCGCCGCCACCGGATTCGACGGCTCGGGCATGACGTGCACGGGAGCTGGCGTGACCCATCGCCATGCCCAGTATGCGATTGCCCACGCCAGCAGCAGCACCGCCGCGAATAGCGCGAGCGCGGGTCCGGCGTCTCGCGCGATGCGCGCGCGGTCGAAGGTCGCGTTCATCGCGCCGATATAATCGTGCGGCGCTCAATCATCCGGTGTCGCACGTGAATCCTCGCCTTTCGCTGCTGAAGCCCTACCCGTTCGAACGCCTGCGTGCGCTGTTCACCGGCCACGCGCCGAATCCGGCGCTCGCGCCGATCAACCTCTCGATCGGCGAGCCACGCCATCCGACGCCGCAGCTCATCGTCGACGCGCTCGCCGAAGGCACGCCGGCGCTGTCGAATTATCCCACGACGGCCGGCTCGCCCGCGCTACGCGAGGCGATCGCGCGCTGGCTCGCGGCGCGGCACGGGCTCGCGGCGATCGACGCGCAAACGCAGGTGCTGCCGGTGCTCGGCAGCCGCGAGGCACTGTTCAGCTTCGCGCAGACGGTCGTCGATGCGAGTCGCGCTGCTCCCGTCGTGCTGACGCCCAATCCGTTCTACCAGATCTACGAAGGTGCTTCGCTGCTCGCCGGCGCCGAAGCGTATTGCGTCAATGCCGATCCGGCGCGCGGCCACGCGCATGCATGGGACGAGGTTCCGCAAAACGTCTGGCAGCGCACGCAGCTCGTCTATGTCTGCTCGCCGGACAACCCGACCGGCCGCGTCACCGACGCCGCGACATGGCAACGGTTGTTCGCGCTGGCGGACGAGCACGATTTCGTCATCGCCGCCGACGAATGCTATTCGGAGATCTATGCCGACGAGGCGCGCCCGCCGCTCGGCGCGCTGGCCGCCGCGCAGGCCTGCGGTCGCGACGATTTCGCGCGGCTCGTCGTGTTCGGCTCGTTGTCAAAGCGCTCCAACGCACCCGGATTGCGCTCCGGATTCGTCGCCGGCGACGCGGCGCTGATCGCTGGCTACCTGCGCTATCGCACCTACCATGGCTCGGCGATGTCGGGCACCGTTGCACACGCGAGCGTTGCCGCGTGGAACGACGAAGCGCATGTGCGCGACAACCGCGCACTGTATGCGGCGAAGTTCGCCGCGCTGCAGCCGCGGCTCGCCGGCGTGCTGCCCTGCAACATGCCCGACGCGGCGTTCTACCTGTGGGCCGATGTCGGTGGCGACGACGCCGAGTTCG
>DATCFA010000392.1:0-6175 GCA_036509805.1 Casimicrobiaceae bacterium | reverse complement strand
CGCCTGCACCGGCGCCGGACAGCGTCGCCGCCAGCGGACCGGCGGCAATCACCGGACCCAGGCCCGGCACCGTCAGCCCCATCAGGCTGACGGCAAGACCCGCAGCGCCGCCCAGCACGCCGCCGGCCACCGCACCCGTCGCCGCGTTGTTGGTGTCGGTGACATTGACCCGATCGTCGTTCCTGAATTCGCCGCGGATGTTGCTTGCGACGACGTTGATGTCGCTGCTTGCGAAGCCTTCGTCCATCAACTCGCGTGCGACGCGCTGCGCTTCGTTGAAGCTGTCGAACGAACCTACGATAGTCTTGGCCATCGGATCCTCCGTGTGGCGACGGTTGAGGGTTCTCGCGCGCGATGCGCAACGCCTGCCCACTTTGTGCGAGGCGCGCACGCGCTCGATGAGTGTCTCGAGCGTAGCCGCCGACAGGGTCGCCGTGCAGGGGCGAAGCGCCGTTTGCGATGCGGGTGCTTTCCTACGCGGCGACAGACGAATCCGTACGCCGCGGCGCGCGGCGAGTGACGAATCGATACGCCGCGCGCGGCGTGTGACGAATCGGTACGCCGCGCGCGCGCGGCGTGTGCCGACCGGCGTCAGCCGCGGTCGCGCAGGTCGTTGATTCCCGTCTGCTTCGCGCAGTGGGCGCAGCAGAAGATGCGTTCCGATGCCTCCACGCCGTGGCCGATGATCACGCAGTCGCAATGCGCGCAGCGCGGAGCCAGCGCGTGGATCGCGCATTCGAACGAGTCGAACACGTGCGCGCGTCCGCCCATCGTCACCGTGAAGCTCTTGTCGTAGTCGTTGCCGCAGTGCTCGCAGCGTGCCATGGCGTTGCCTCCCGTGTTGGTCGATCGTCAGCGTGCGATCGTGGTGCCTGATTGTGCCGCATCGGCGGACGGCGATGGCGCCAGCGGCGTCACGAGCCCGCCGTCCACCCCGGCCGCACGACCGAGGCGCTCGAACTCGGCGATCACCTGTGCGCCGAGCAGCAGCACCAGCGCCGCTAGCTCGACCGACAGCAATACGGCGATGGCCGTGGTCAACGACCCGTACACGACCTGGATCTGCGACATCGTCGCGTAATACCAGACCAGCACGCGCCGCGTGACTTCCCACAGCAAGCCTGCGGCGACGCCGCCGATCAGCGCATGGCGCCACGAAATACGACCCACGGGCATCACCAGGTAGATCGACGCCATCACCAGGATCTCGCCGGCAACCCCCACCAGGTAGAGCAATAGCGTCGCCACGCCGGACAGCGTGTGAGCCTCGCCGAACACCTCCACATCGCGCTGCGACAGGCCGCCCAGCTTGCCTGCGACGACCGTCACCACCAGCCATCCGATGGCGAGCATCAGGATGAACAGGTACGGCAGCAACGCCGACACCACGAAGCGCCGCCGGCGAATCGCAACGCGATGCACGAAGATCACCGACATCGCATTCTCGAGCACCGTGAACGCCAGCGAACTGAAGAAGATCATCGTGACCAGCAGGAATCCGCCGATCACCTCGCGGTGCGCGAGGAACGCCTGCAGCTCGCCGACGATCGCCGCCGATTGTCCCGGCACGACGAACTCGAGGTATTCGCCCAGCGAGGCGAGCAGGCGTGCCGGGTCCATCACGTGCGACAGCGCGATCATCACGAGGATCAGCAGCGGTACCAGCGACAGCAGCGTGTAATACGCGACCGCGCCTGCAAGCAGCATGCCCTGGTTGGCGTGGAACCCCACCAACACCGCGCGCGCGAACGCGCCAGGGTTGCGCAGCACGATCGCCATGCGCAATGCGTCCCCGCGCGCCGTTGCCGGCGGCGCCGAGACCAGCGCTGCGTGCGACGCATCGGCCATTGCAGCATTGTGTAATGCGCGCGCGTCATGCGTTGTCGGACGAACGCGGATTTTGCAGTCGCGCCGTACGCGCCAATCCGATGCCTCGCGTGAAGGCCGCTTCCCTGCCCGCGCGGACGCCGCAAGGGCCGCGAGGATTTCGGCAACGTCGCCGACGCGGCGCTCATCGGGTAGCCGCGCACGCTATAATTCGCTGCTCGACCGCTCGACCGCTCGACCGCTCGACCGCTCGATGCCGCTGACATTCGCACCCCCCAGTCGCACTCCACGCGCCGATCGCCGCCTAAAATTCTTCCCGACATTTCCCATCCGCCGTGCCGATGCGGCGTTCGCCTCCGCGCGGCCGCACGACGATGAGCGCGCGCGTCATTTTGCTGGCGGCCGCCGTATCGCAACCGCTGCGCGAAGCGCTGGCTGCACGTTGTGAAGTGCTGGGTCCGCTCGCCGGCGACGGCGCGTTCGCCGAGCGCGCGCGCGATGCTGGCACCGTTGCGGGAGCGGGTGAATGTCATCGTCACGATGGGCAGCGTCGCGCTCGACGGTGGCACGCAGGCGCTGTTTGCGTCGCTCGGCCTCGTGTGCTGTATCGGCAGCGGCTACGAGGGCGTGGACGTGGCGGCGGCGCGTGCGCGCGGCGTCGCCGTGGCGCATAGCGCGAGTGCCAACGCGACGAGCGTTGCCGACGTCGCCATCGGCCTGATGATCGCAAGCGTCAGCGGATTCCGCGCCGAGGCGATGCGCATCGACAACGGCACGTGGCGAGGCAACGCGGCCGGGCGTGACGTATTGCGCCGCGGCCTCGCGCATCGACGGCTCGGTATCTTCGGCATGGGCGCGATCGGCCGCGCAATCGCGCACCGCGCGCTGGCGTTCAACATGCGCATCGGCTATCACAACCGGCGGCCCGCGGACGCCGGTGACGCACGCTACTTCGCGACGCTGCTGGCGCTCGCGCAATGGTGCGACGTGCTGATGGTCAGCGTGCGTGCCGCCGATGAGACGCGGCATGCCGTCGACGCGCGCATCCTCGCAGCGCTCGGCAGCGACGGCCACGTGGTCAATATCGCGCGCGGCAACGTGATCGACGAGGCGGCGCTGATCGATGCGCTATCCGGCGGCGTGATCGCCGGCGCCGGACTCGACGTCTACGAGCACGAGCCCGACGTGCCGGCGGCATTGCTCGCGCTGCCGAACGTCATTGCGCTGCCGCACATCGGCGGCGCCTCGCAGGACGCGCAGGCGGCGATGCAGGCTGCGGTGCTCGCGAACATCGATGCGTACCTCGCCGGCGCGCCGCCGCCGATGCCGGTGCCGGGTTGAGCGGGCGTGCGCGCGCGCGCACGCCGATGCTGGAAGAGCGCACGTTCGTACGCTTCTGGCTCGGACGCCTGTGCTCGGTATTCGCCTACCAGATGCTTTCGGTGGCGATCGGCTGGCAGGTCTATTCGCTGACCGGCAGCGCGCTCGACCTGGGCCTCGTTGGCCTTGCGCAGTTCGCACCGTCGGTCGCACTGGTGCTGGTCGTCGGCCACGTCGCCGACCGCTTCGATCGACGCAAGATCGTTCGCAGCTGCCAGTGGCTGGAAGCCGCGGCGATCGGCGCCATTGCGCTGGCGACGATCGTGGGTCACGTCACCGAAGGCATGATCTTCGCGCTGGTGGCCGTCATCGGCGCCGCGCGCGCGTTCGAAACGCCCACCGTGCAGGCGTTGCTGCCGTTCACCGTCAGCGCGCGCAATCTGCCGCGCGCCGTGGCGCTGTCGTCGACAGCCGGCCAGACCGGCATCATGCTGGGTCCGGCGATCGGCGGCTTCCTCTACGTCGCAGGCCCGTCGTTCGTCTACCTGCTGTGCGGCACGCTGTTCGTCGGGTCGAGCGTGCTGCTCGGGTGGCTCACGCCGGTGCGTGTCGCCGCCGCGCATGCGGAAAACCGCTCGCGGTCGATATTCGCCGGCATCGCGTTCATCCGCAGCAAGCGGGCATTGCTGGGCGCGATATCGCTGGACCTGTTCGCCGTGCTGCTGGGCGGCGCCACCGCATTGCTGCCGATCTTCGCGCGCGACATCCTGCAGACGGGACCCTGGGGGCTCGGCTTGCTGCGCTCGGCGCCCGCGGTGGGCTCGGTGACAACGGCGCTGTGGCTCGCGCGCCGGCCGATCCAGCGGCACGCGGGCCGCCAGATGTTCATGGGCGTCACCGCATTCGGCGTCGCCACCGTCGTGTTCGGGCTGTCGTCGTGGTTTCCGCTGTCGCTCGCGGCCCTCGTGATGCTCGGCGTGTCCGACACGATGAGCGTCGTCGTCCGCCAGTCGCTGGTACAGCTCAGCACGCCGGACCACATGCGCGGACGCGTTGCCGCGGTCAACTCGATTTTCATCGGCGCGTCCAACCAGCTTGGCGAATTCGAGTCGGGGCTGACAGCATCCTGGTGGGGTGCGGTCACCGCCGTCGTCGTCGGCGGCCTCGGTATGCTGTGCATCGCGGCACTGTGGATGCGCCTGTTTCCCGCGCTGGCGGCGATCGATCGCCTGGCGGTGCACGAGGACGACGAAACGGATGTCAGACCCGCATGATTGCGAGCGTCAAGGCTGCGCGTGCGTGCCGCCGCCGCACGCGCGTCAACTGCCGTAGTCGCGCTGCGGCGGACACTGCGGCACGCTGCCCCACAGGCCATCGCACAGCTCGATGCGCGCGCGCTGCTCGCAATACGCCTGTGCCAGCACTTCGGTGCTCGCGCATCCGGCGAAGCGGTTGCGTAGCTGTGTGCGCCGGTCGGGCGGCGCCGCGGGCGTTGCCGCGATCGCGACCGGCGGCGCGATCGGCTGCGCGACCGGTGCCGTCACTTCCATCGGCAAGGGCGCAATGATTGCGGGATTGATCTTCGGATGCTTGCGCGCGGCGGAAACCGGAGCGCGCGGCGCGGGGTCGATGTCTTCGATGGCGGGCAACGCGAGAATGGCCAGCGGCGCCAGGTCCAGCGGCGCCTTCGACGCCGCGGCGCTCGCCGCAGGCTCGCTCACCGACGCCTGCGCCGGGTCCGCGCGTGCGCCGTCGTCGCGATGCTGGAGGATCACGTAGCCGATCACGCAGATCGCGACCGCAATCGCGCCGATATAGGCCGGCGCTGCACTGCGCCGGCCATCGAGGGCGGGCGGAATCACCGCCGCAGCCCGTGCGTCGCCCGCGTTCCTGGATTTGCGCGACCTGCGTCGCTGCAGCGTGTCGCTGGCGCGCTTCACCAATGGCTGCAGCACCGACGACGGCTCGTTGCGCGCGCGTTTGAGCGCCGAGCGGCACGCAGCGCAGAGCTTCGCGCCGGCCAGCACGGTCGACCCGCAGAATTCACAATTCACTTGCCACGCCGCTCCCGACACCTGCACGCCAGGCGTCTGTGCCATGTCCACGAGGTTCCGCCTTCTTTCGATGCCAGCGGCGGATTATGACAGTGTCATCGCATCGATGTAAGCCCCGGCCGACAGATCAGGTTCGGGCGCCTTGGCGCGGGGTGTCGCGTGGGTGCAAGCAGAAATCAGACCACCGCCGCACGACCGGGAGGGTCGTCAGCGGCTGCCCGGCCTGGGTTCTTCGAATTCGACGTGCTGCGGATGCGCGACCGGGTCGAAGTCGCTCCAATGGCCATCGGTCCATTCGCCCTGCGCACGCTCGATCATCTGCGCGCCGCTGTCGTACATGGCGTCGAGCACCTTGTCGTCGCTGCGCGCGTGGTCGAGGTTGACGGCCACCATCACGCCTGACGGCCGCAGCGAGGGTTCGTTCCTGCGCTCGCCCATGCTGCTCAACGCGCCTGCAAGCGCGCCCGCGTACGCGCCGGCGGCGAGACCCCCGGCGAGTCCCATCGGGCCAATCACCGGGATGGACGGCGCGCCGGCCACCACACCCACAGCGCTGCCGACCGCTGCGCCGCGCAGCGCGCCGCGATCACCTTGGCGGGCGTCGGAATCCGCGTCTTCGTCACCACCCATCGGTAGTTGGCCATGCCTGCCGGGACCGTTCAACACGAATGTCTCGACATCGGGCGGACCGACGCCGAGACCGGACAGCGCATCCATCGCATCGTCGGCAGATGCCTGGTCGGCGAACACCGCCGCGGCGATTTTGGACATTGCACGTCTCCTGTGCCTGGGCCCGCGGCGCGAGCCACTCCCACAATCGATGCTGGGCGCGCGCGGCGTCCGCGGCCATCGGACGCCGCTGATAGCGCCGTCGGCTGCCGCCGACAGCGCGTGCGTCAGGCTGCCTTGCGCTTTTCGACCCGCGCCAGCGCGCGTCGCGGATTGACCAGCGTGCGCCGTCCGTCCGCCGTCTT
>DATCFA010000391.1:0-4140 GCA_036509805.1 Casimicrobiaceae bacterium | reverse complement strand
GCACTTTCCCGACCTCGACCTCTACCATCCGTGGCGGCTCTCGGTCGA
This sequence comes from Casimicrobiaceae bacterium, assembly GCA_036509805.1. Taxonomy (GTDB): domain Bacteria; phylum Pseudomonadota; class Gammaproteobacteria; order Burkholderiales; family Casimicrobiaceae; genus VBCG01. Next base: position 4,092 of record DATCFA010000391.1, on the reverse strand, counting down.
CGAGGCGATCGAGCTCGGGAAGGTCACCGAAGCCGCAGCGCTGGCCGTCGATCCGCGCCTGACCAACAGCGAGGGCGCGTCGGTGTCGATCGGCGAATCCGAATTCGTCTACGCCAATTCCAACGGGTTCAGCGGCGGATATCGGACGTCGCGGCACGGCATCGACTGCGCGGTGATCGGCGAGGAGCACGACGCGATGCAGCGCGACTTCTGGTACACGTCGGCGCGCGCGCCCGGTGACCTGCTCGCTGCCGAGACCGTCGGACGCATCGCCGGCGAGCGCACGGTGCGCAGGCTCAACGCGCGTTCGCTCGGCACGCTCGAGTGCCCGGTGCTGTTCGAGGCGCCCGAAGCGTCCGACCTGCTCGGTGCGTTCGTGCAGGCGGTGTCCGGCGGCAGCCTCTATCGCAAGTCTTCGTTCCTGATGGATTCGCTCGGCACCGCTGTCTTCGCGCCGCACATCGGCATCCACGAAGCGCCGCACCTCAAGCGCGGACGCGGCAGTTCGCCATTCGACGCCGAGGGCGTGGCCACCGCCGCGCGCGATGTCGTGCGCGATGGCGTGTTGCAGGGCTATTTCCTCGGCAGCTACAGCGCGCGCAAGCTCGGCATGCAGACGACCGGCAACGCCGGCGGCGCGCACAACCTCGTGGTCGCGCACGGCAGCGACGACCTCGCGGGCATGTTGCGCAGGATGGGACGCGGGCTGTTCGTCACCGAGCAGCTCGGGCAGGGCGTCAATCCGGTCACCGGCGACTACTCGCGCGGCGCGGCCGGCTTCTGGGTGGAGGATGGCGTCATCGCCTATCCGGTCGAGGAAATCACCATTGCGGGCAACCTGCGCGACATATTCCGCGCGATCGTCGCCGTCGGCAGCGACGTCGACACGCGCGGCTCGCGGCATGTCGGCTCGATGCTCGTCGAGCGCATGACGGTGGCGGGACGCTAGCGCCGCGCGGACCCATGATCGAGCCCGCCATGCACTGGATCCGCTCGCTCAACGATCCGCTGCGCAATCCCAAGCTCGCCGGCCGCTGGATCGGCCAGTTGCAGCCCGCCGATCCCATGGGCGTGCAGCGCGAGGCGCTGGAGCTCGTCGGCAGCTTCCCCGGCGCGCGCAAGGAGGCGGGCACCAACCAGGTCGATGCGCTGCTGCGCATCGACGCGCGGATGGAGCCGGTGATCGCGCATTTTACGCAACAGTATTGCGACAACTACCAGAAGAGCTCGTCGGTCGAGTCGCGCCTGTGGCACTCGGTGTTCGACCTCGTCAAGGGTTTCATCGCCGCCTACCAGAACGCGCTGAAGGCGGGGTTCGCGCGCGCCGACCAGAAACGCTGGCGCGCGGTGTTGCCGTGGGTGGTCGTGCGTCTCGCGCATTACAAGGGTCTCGACGCCAAGTACCGGCTGTTCCGCTACAGCCACTGGATTCCGGCGCAGTGGCGCGAATACCACGAGCTCGCCGAGTTCGCCCGCGTGCGCGGCTGGCAGCGCGAGCAACTCGTTCTGGGCGCCAGCGGCTTCACCAAGTCGAGCGTGTCGTTCGAGCAGGAGTACGTGAAGACGCTGATGCTGATGCGCCTCGACTCGGGCAATTTCACGCCCGACCAGGTCGAATGGGTGGCACGCCAGCTCGAGGACTGGGCGCCGTCGCTGTCGCTGCACTCGACGGCCGGCGAGGGCGCGGGTTTCGTCGTCGACCTGTCGGGCATGCAGGGTTTGCGCCGGCGCAACAAGGCGCAATCGGGCGGCCGGCTGCAATTCCTCGACACCGGCCCGGTCTACACGCGCGTCATCGAGCAGATGCGCTGGCTGCCCGAGCAGGACGAAGATGTCGTGCAAAAGCCCGGCGACCTGCCACCGCGCGAACAGAAATTGTTGTTGATGCGACTCGCCGCGCTGTTCGGCCCCGACGCATTGGCGCAGGCACCGCGCGCCGAGCGCTTCCGCTCCGAAGGCGACGTGCGCGTCGTCGTCGGCCTGCAGGCGCTGACGCGCGCCATCGCCGAGATCGAGCGCCTGCCCGAGCAGGCGCGCACGCCGGGCATCGCGGCGAGCTATGACGAAGTCACGCAAATGGTCGCGCCGCAGGCCAATCCTGAAAGCGTCGCCCGGCGCGTCCGCGGCGTGATGTGGAAGATCCTGGATCGCAGCGAAAGCGGCTGCCGGCTGGTGGCGCCGGTGCGCGACGCGCCTTCACGCCTGGGCGAACTGATCGGTATTCGCGAGGGCGACGATTGGGCGCTGGCGGTCGTGCGACGGATGCAGCGCCAGCAGGTCGACGAGGTGACCGTCGGCGCCGAAATCATCGCGCGCAGGCTCGTGCGTGTGCTGATGCGCACGTGGGTGCCACCGACCACCAGCGGCAACTCGGTGTCGGGCGACCGGCCGTTCTTCGGCATCTACCTGCCCGCGCACGCCGACAACCGGCAGACTGCGCAGCGCAGCCTCATCGGGCCCGAGGAAAAATTCACGCACGGCGGCATGGTCGAGCTCGATACCGGCAACGCGCGCTACCTGATCCGCTTTTCCGAGATCGTCGAGCGCCAGGGTGGCTGGGCGTGGGGCTTGTTCAACGCGGTGCGCAAGCTCGGCGCCTGAAGCACGTCCGCGCCGCGGGCGAAAGGACCTTACGCATCGCGCAGGAGCATCCCCTCTCCCGCGTGCGGGAGAGGGTCAGGGTGGGGGCAGGTTTCGCCGAAGCACACCCTCATCCCAGCCTTCTCCCGCAAGCGGGAGAAGGAGTCCAAACCCGCACGCGCGCCTGAAGGGCCTGCTAGAATCGACGCAGATTTGCGCCGGAGCCTTTGTCGTGTATCCGGATTCCGCGAGGCTCGCGGAACCTGTCGCAGCGTCCGAGCGTGAACAACCGTCGTCGGCCCGAGCCGGCATTCAAGTGAGGAGAATTCTGATGGAGCGTCGTTCTTTCATCAAGCACACCGGCCTGGCGGGAATCCTGGCGGCGGCATCCGCGCCCGTGTTTGCGCAATCCGCGCCCGAAGTGAAGTGGCGGATGGCATCGAGCTTCCCGCGCAGTCTCGATACGCTTTTCGGCGCCGCCGATCTGATCAGCAAGCGCGTCGCTTCGGTCACCAACAACAAGTTCCAGATCCAGGTGTTCGCCGGCGGCGAAATCGTCCCGGCGTTCGGCGTCGTCGATGCCGTGCAGAATGCGACCATCCAGTGCGCGCATACGGCGCCGTACTACTTCTTCGGCAAGGATCCGACGTTCGCGATCGGCTGCACGCTTCCCTTCGGCTTGAATTCGCGTCAGCAGAACGCGTGGATGTACCACGGCGGCGGGCTCGAGCTGATGCGCGACTTCTACAAGGACTACAACATCATCAACTTCCCCGCGGGTAACACCAACGCGCAGATGGGTGGCTTCTTCCGCAAGGAAATCAAGACGGTCGCGGACTTCAAGGGACTGAAGATGCGCATCGGCGGCACCGGCGGCCTGCCGCTGCAGAAGCTCGGCGTGATTCCGCAGCAGATTCCGGGTGGCGACATCTACCCGGCGCTGGAAAAGGGAACGATCGACGCGGCGGAATGGGTGGGACCCTACGACGATTACAAGCTCGGCCTCTACAAGGTGGCCAAGTATTACTACTATCCCGGCTGGTGGGAAGGCTGTGCGGAGATCGACCTGTTCGTCAACAACAAGGCTTTCGACGAATTGCCGAAGGAATATCAGTCGACGCTGGAAGCGGCGTGCTACGAAGCCAACTTGGACATGATGGCGAAGTACGACGCGCTCAACCCGCCGGCATTGCGCAAGCTGATCGCGGCCGGCGTCAAGCTGCTGCCGTTCTCGAATGACATCATGGCGGCGTGCTACAAGGCGACCACCGAAGTGTACGAGGACATCGCCAGCAAGAACGCCAAGTTCAAGAAGGTCTACGAACCGTGGAAGGCATTCCGTGCCGACGAGATCGAATGGTTCCAGGTGGCCGAGAACCGTTTCGACAACTTCATGATTGCCACGCAGCGCGCGAACCGCGCGCGGAAGTGATTCGCGGCACGGCAAAAAGCTCCGTTTCGGCGTTAGGAGTCCGTCAATCTGTTGAAAAATTGATAGGGTTTGCCACCAAC
>DATCFA010000390.1:0-4276 GCA_036509805.1 Casimicrobiaceae bacterium | reverse complement strand
GGCGATCGGCAGCGGACCCTACAAGTTCGTCAGCTACGCCAACGGTGATCGCGTCGAGCTCGCACGCAACGACGACTACTGGGGCGACAAGCCGGCGCATGCGAAGGTGACGTTCCGCATCATCAAGAACGAGGCGGCGCGCACCGCGGCGCTGCTGTCGGGCGACGTCGACGCGATCGAGCAGCCGCCCACCGCCGATCTCGCGCGCCTCAAGGCCGATCCCAAATTCACTGTGACCTCGAAGATCTCGCACCGCGTCATCTATTTCAACTTCGACTTCCTCGACCGCTCGAGCCCGTACATCACCGGCAAGGACGGCAAGCCGCTCGCCAAGAATCCGCTGCTCGACCTGCGCGTGCGGCGCGCGATGTCGAAGGCGATCAACCGCAAGGCGATCGCCGAGCGCGTGATGGAGGGGCAGGCGGTGCCGTCGGGGCAGCTCGTGTCCGATCACCTGTTCGGCTTCGTGCCGACGCTGAAGCCCGATGCATTCGATCCCGAAGGCGCGAAGAAGCTGCTGGTCGCCGCGGGCTACCCCGACGGCTTCAACCTGACGATCCACGGTCCGGCCGGGCGCTACGTCAACGACGAGAAGATCGTGCAGGCGGTCGCGCAGATGCTGTCGCGTATCGGCATTGCGTGCAAGGTCGAGACGGCGCCGATGGGACCGTACTCGTCGCGTGCATCGAAGCAGGAATTCAGCTTTCACATGGTCGGCTGGGGCGCGTCCACCGGCGAGGCGAGCTCGCCGCTGCGCTCGCTGCTGGCGACCTACGACGCCAAGAAAGGGCTCGGCGCCGTCAACTGGGGACGTTACAGCAACCCGAAGGTCGATTACCTGATCGAGCAGGCGCTGCAGCAGGTCGACGACGAGAATCGCAAGGTGATGCTGCAACGCGCCACGCAGCTCGCGATGGACGACCTGGGACTGATGCCGATTCATTTCCAGTTCACCATCTGGGCCACGAAGAAGAACGTCCAGTACACGCCGCGCACCGACGAGTACACGCTCGCCTACCAGTTCCACCCGGTCAAACAGTGATCGACGCTGCGCGGCGGCGCAGGTCCCGGCTGCCGCGCGCCGATGCACGATGCTCGTCTACCTGATCCGCCGCCTGCTGCAGAGCGTCGTCGTGCTGGCAGTGATGTCGCTGCTGGTGTTCATCGGCGTGTATGCCGTCGGCAACCCGATCGACATCCTGATCAGCCCGCAGGCCGACCAGGCCGACCGCGCGCAGGCGATCCACGCGCTCGGGCTCGACCAGCCGCTGTGGATGCAATACTTCGTGTTCGTCCGCGACGCGCTGCACGGTGACCTCGGCCATTCGTTCGTCTACAACACGTCGGCGCTGGGGCTCATCTTCGAACGCATGCCGGCGACGCTCGAGCTCGCCATCGTGGCGATGCTGTTCGCGGTGATCTTCGGCATTCCGCTCGGGCTGTGGGCGGGGTTGAAGCCCGATTCGTGGAGCGGCCGCTCGATCATGGCGGGCTCGATCCTCGGGTTTTCGCTGCCGACGTTCTGGGTGGGCCTGATGCTGATCATGGTGTTCTCGGTGATGCTGGGATGGCTGCCGTCCAACGGACGGGGCGCGACGGTTCCGCTGTTCGGCGTGCCGGTGTCGTTCCTCACCGTCGACGGATGGCGTCACCTGCTGCTGCCTGCGACCAACCTCGCGCTGTTCAATATCGCGCTGATGATCCGCCTGACGCGCGCCGGCACGCACGAGGCGCTGATGCAGGACTACGTCAAGTTCGCGCGCGCCAAGGGCCTGTCGAACACGCGCGTGATCGGCGTCCACGTGCTGCGCAACATCCTGATCCCGATCGTCACCGTGGTCGGGCTGCAGTTCGGTGCGCTGATCGCGTTCGCGATCGTCACCGAATCGGTGTTCGCGTGGCCGGGGATGGGCAAGTTGCTGGTCGATTCGCTGAATTTTCTCGACCGCCCGGTGATCGTCGCCTACCTGCTGGTGATCGTCACGCTGTTCATCGTGATCAATCTCGCGGTCGACCTCCTGTATTCGTCGCTCGACCCGCGCGTGCGCCTGACCGACCGCAAGGGATGAGCGCCGGCGCCGAACCGGCGATCGTGCGCACGGCAGAATCGCCGTGGCGGCGCGTCGCCGGCGATTTCTTTGCCAACCCGGTGGCGGTGTTCGGCGCAGCGCTGCTGTTGCTGATCATCCTGGCGGCGATTTTCGCGCCGCTGATCTCGCCGCAGAATCCCTACGACCTCGCGCAGATCGACGTGCTCGACGGCAAGCTGCCGCCCGGATCGGCGTCGAGCGCCGGCGGCCATTTCTGGCTCGGCACCGACGACCAGGGCCGCGACATGCTGTCGGCGATCTTCTACGGCCTGCGCATCTCGATTTTCGTCGGCGTGTCGAGCACGGTGCTGGCGCTCGTCATCGGCCTCGCCGCCGGGCTGTGCGCCGCGTACTTCGGCGGCCGCAGCGAGACGCTGGTGATGCGCGTCGTCGACCTCCAGCTCTCGTTCCCGTCGATCCTGATCGCGCTGATCCTGATCGCCGTGCTGGGGCAGGGGATCGGCAAGGTGATCGCGGCACTGGTCACCGTGCAGTGGGCGTACTACGCGCGCACCGTGCGCAGCGCGGCACTGGTCGAGCGGCGCCGCGAATACATCGAGGCGGCGCGCTGCCTCGCGCTGTCGCCGATGCGCATCGTGTTCCGCCACCTGCTGCCCAATTGCCTGCCGCCGCTGATTGTCATCGCCACCGTGCAGGTGGCCGCGGCGATCACGCTCGAGGCGACACTGTCGTTCCTGGGCCTCGGCCTGCCGATCACCGAGCCGTCGCTCGGGCTGCTGATCGCCAACGGTTACCAGTATCTGCTGTCGGGCAAGTACTGGATCAGCTTCTTTCCGGGGCTCGCGCTGCTGTTGACGATCGTCAGCATCAACCTGGTCGCCGACCAGTTGCGCGACGTGCTCAATCCGCGGCTCGCGCGATGAACGAGCTCGCCGACACGGGCGAGCCGCTGCTCGCCGTCAACGGACTGCGCACCTATTTCTTCACCAAGGCCGGTGTCGTCAAGGCGGTCGATGACGTGAGCTTCACGCTGGCGGCCGGCGAAGTGCTCGGGCTCGTCGGCGAGTCGGGGTCCGGCAAGTCGATGACCGGCTATTCGCTGATGGGTCTGATCGACCCGCCGGGACGTGTTGTCGGCGGCAGCATCCGGCTGCGCGATGTCGAGCTGACCACGCTGGCGCCCGAGCGCATGCGCGCATTGCGTGGCAACCGGCTGGCGATGATTTTCCAGGACCCGATGATGACGCTCAACCCGGTGCTGCGCGTCGACCACCAGATGACCGAGGCGATACACGCGCACGCGCAGGTCAGTGCCGGCGATGCGCTTGCGCGCGCCCGCGAGGCGCTGGTCAAGGTCGGTATCGCGTCGCCCGACGAGCGGCTCCACGCGTATCCGCACCAGTTCTCGGGCGGCATGCGCCAGCGCGTCGCCATCGCGATCGCGCTGCTCAACCGGCCGGATGTCATCATCGCCGACGAACCGACGACGGCGCTCGACGTGACGATCCAGGGTCAGATCCTGTACGAGGTGCAGAAGCTTTCGCGCGAGCTCGGCACGGCGCTGATCTGGATCACGCACGACCTGTCGGTGATCGCGGGTCTCGCCGACCGCATCTGCGTGATGTATGCGGGGCGCATCGTCGAGGAGGGAACGACGTTCGACGTGCTCGCGCATCCGGCGCACCCGTATACGCAGGGCCTGCTCGACAGCGTGCCGTCGCGCAATCCGCCGGGCGAGCGGCTGCGCCAGATTCCCGGCATGACGCCATCGCTGCTCGACCTGGCACCCGGCTGCGCGTTCCGCGACCGCTGCGCGCGCGCGACGCCGGTGTGCGCGACGATGCCCGACATGCTGGCGGCGCCGCACGCCGACGGCGGCGGCGGCAGCGGCCACCGGATGCGCTGCCATCATCCGCTCAACGACTGATGCGATGGCGACCAGCGACGTTCCCCTGCTCGAGCTCGCCGCGGTAACCAAGCGCTTCGTCAAGCCGCTGGACATGGCGATGCAGATCGGTAACTTCTTCGGTGCGCATGCGCGCGAGGAAGTCGTGCATGCGGTCGACGACGTCGACCTGGCGATCGCCGACAACGAGGTCGTGGGCCTCGTCGGCGAGTCGGGATGCGGCAAGTCGACGCTCGGCAGGCTGATCAGCCAGCTGATCCCGGTCACGTCCGGCGAGGTGATCCTCGACGGTGTCGACATCACCAAGCTCAGCGGCGAG
>DATCFA010000389.1:0-2110 GCA_036509805.1 Casimicrobiaceae bacterium | reverse complement strand
ATCGAATTCGAGCGCGTTTCGCTGCGCTACAGCGCCGACGGCCGCGAAGCGCTGGCCAACGTGTCGCTGTCGGTCGCACCGGGTGAAACGGTGGCGCTCGTCGGCTCGTCGGGCAGCGGCAAGACGTCGCTGGTCAACCTGATACCACGCTTCTACGCGCCGTCGGCGGGACGGCTGTTCATCGATGGCCACGACATCACCACGCTGACGGTGAAGAGCCTGCGCGCGCAGATCGCGCTGGTGTCGCAGGACGTGCTGCTGTTCGACGACACGGTCGCTGCCAACATCGCGTACGGCGCGATGGCCGGCGCGTCGCGCGCGGCGATCGAGGCGGCGGCGATCGCCGCACACGCGCTCGACTTCATCCGCGCGCTGCCGCAGGGATTCGACACGCCGGTCGGCGAGCAGGGATTGCGATTGTCGGGCGGCCAGCGCCAGCGGATCGCAATCGCGCGCGCGGTGCTCAAGAACGCGCCGATCCTGATCCTCGACGAGGCGACGTCCGCGCTCGATTCGGAATCCGAGCGCATGGTGCAGCTCGCGCTCGACACGCTGATGAAGGGGCGCACGACGGTGGTGATCGCGCACCGGCTGTCGACCATCGAGCACGCCGACCGCATCATCGTCCTCGAAGGGGGGCGCATCGTCGAGCAGGGCACGCACACCGAGCTCGCGTCGAGCAGCGGCCCCTACTCGCGGCTGTCGCGCATCCAGTTCGCCAAGGTCGCCGCCTGAGCGCGTGCGTGCCCATCCGTGACGGGATCGCCGCTTCGCATTGCCCACACCGAATCGTCCAACGGCTGGGGCGGCCAGGAAATACGCATCCTTGGCGAAGCCGCGGGATTCATCGCACGCGGCCACGACGCCGTCGTCTACGCGGCACCGGGCTCGCGGATCGCGGCCGAAGCGGCGGGTTTCGGCGTTCCGCTCGTCGAACTGCCGATCGGCGCCAAGCACGTGCGCGGCGTGCGCGCGATGCTCGGTGCGATGCGCGCGCACCCGGTCGACATCGTCAACACGCACAGCTCCACCGATAGCTGGCTCGCGGCACTCGCGTGCCGCTTGCTGCGCGTGCGCAGCGCACCGCTGATCGTGCGCACCCGCCACGTGTCGGTGCCGGTGCCCGACAACCACGCGACGCGCTGGCTCTACCGCAAGGCGACGTCGCGCATCGTCACCACCGGCGACGCGCTGCGCGATGCGCTGATCCACGATCTGGGGCTCGACCCCGCGCACGTATTCTCCGTGCCCACCGGCATCGACCCGCAGCGCCACGCCGGCATCGACAGGGCCGGCGCACGCGCGCGGCTGGGACTTGCCGCGGATGCGCCGCTGGTAGGCATCGTCGCCACGCTGCGTAGCTGGAAAGGTCACCGCTACCTGGTCGATGCGCTCGCGCGGTTGAGGCACGCCGACGCGCGCCTCGTCATCGTCGGCGACGGACCGCAGCGCGCAGCACTCGAGCAACAGGTCGCAGCGGCGGCGCTGGGTGCACGCGCGACGTTCGCCGGCCAGCAGGCCGACGTGGCACCCTGGCTCGCGGCACTCGACGTATTCGTGCTGCCCTCCTATGCCAACGAAGGCGTGCCGCAGGCGTTGCTGCAGGCGATGTTCGCCGGTGTCCCCTGCGTGACCACCAATGCCGGCGCGATCGGCGAGATCGCGCAGGCGAATTCGACGGCGCTGGTGGTGCCGCGCACAGACGCCGACGCACTGGCGGTGGCGATCGACACGCTGCTCGACGACGCGGCGCTCGGCCGCCGGCTGGCCGGCAATGCGCGCGAGCTGGTGTCGGGGCGCTACACCGAATCGGCGATGCTCGACCGCATGGACGCCGTGTTCCGCCACGCGCTCGCCGGCGACCGCGACGCCGGCGGCGGACGCCGATGACGGCGCGCACCGTCGCCTTCGTCGCCGATCCCAAGGACGTCGCGCGCTGGCGTGACATCGGCGCGCTGTCCGCTGACGATGTCGACGTCCACCAGTCGCGCTTTCGCAGCGGCATCGACGTGTGGGTCGTGCAGTCGTACCTGCTGTTGCGCGACGCACTCGCCGCGCGCGGCTATCGCGCGGTGTTCGGCGCGCGCTACCCGCGCAACGCGATCGGCGT
>DATCFA010000388.1:0-2940 GCA_036509805.1 Casimicrobiaceae bacterium | reverse complement strand
TGCACCGAAGGTGCCAGCGAAAGCACGTCGCAGTATTTCCACCTGCAGCAGATCGAAGCCATGGGCCACGTGCGCGACCTGGAACAGGCAATGGAGCAAGTGCAGACCCTCGAGCAGCAGCGCGGCGCGCTGTGGCAGGAGGCGGCGCACGACCTTCGCGGAAACCTGGGCGTCGTCGCCAACGCGACCGCGATTCTGGGCGTGCAAAACGTCCCGCAACAGCAGCGCGATGACTTCGTGCGCGTGCTCGATCGCAATGTGTCATCGCTGCGCGCTTTGCTCGAGGACGTGACGAGCCTCGCGCGCCTGCAGGCCGGGCAGGAGCAGCGCCAGATCAAGCCGTTCGACGCCGCCGCCGTGCTGAAGGAACTGTGCGAACGCATGCAGTCGCTGGCCGATGAGCGCGGGCTGTTCCTGAAGCTGGAGGGACCGTCCAAGCTCGCGGTGGAAGGCGACGCCATCAAGGTGCAGCGCATCGCGCAGAACCTGCTGCTCAATGGCATCAAGTACACGCCGGTCGGCGGCGTGACGGTGAGTTGGGGCGACAGTCGCCAGAACGACGCGCAGCGCTGGATGCTGTGCGTGCAGGACACCGGCCCCGGATTTCATGCCGGCCCCGGCGCGCCGATGGCAGGTGCGCTGGAGGAAGCCACCGAGGAATCGCGGCAGGTAGACCACGCCGCGCGTGCCGGCGTCACCGCGCGAACCACCGGTACACCGACATTGCCGCCTGCCAGCGATTCGGATCGCCGACCCATCCATCAGGAGCAGGGTGAAGGCATCGGCCTGTCGATCGTCAAGCGATTGTGCGAACTGCTGGACGCGAGTGTGGAAATGGAATCCAGCCCCGGTGAAGGCACGACGATACGCGTGCTGTTTCCGCGGGGGTATGCTGCGACGGAGCAGAAATAATCGTCGATGTCCGGCGCGTGCGGCCGGATTCGATCCAGTTGATTTCGGGGGCCGTCATGAAGATGCGCCGCAACTTCGTTGCGCCGATTTCCCTGCTCGTCGCGCTGGCGTCGTCCGGCACCTGCATGGCCGGCCCCTTCGACGATGGCGTGGCCGCGTACGACAAGGGCCAGTTCGACGTCGCGCTTAAGCTGTGGCTGCCGCTGGCGGAGCAGGGTTACCTTGCCGCGCAATTCAACGTCGCGGCACTATACGAAAAGGGTACGGGCACGGCGGCCGATCCCGAGCAGGCCGCGCACTGGTACCTGGAAGCGGCGAAAAAAGGGTGACGTCGACGCCGAACTCAAGATCGCCGACCTGTACGCGGCCGGCACCGGCGTGGCCAAGGACGCTGATGAGGCACGCCGCTGGTACACGGCGGCAATCGCCAATCCCAAGACCGACAAGGGCGCGCTGGCCGCCAAGGCGCAGGCGCGCACGCGCCTCGCGAGCCTGGTGGGCGCCACGCAGGAAGTGTTCCCGTACAACGGCGGTCGCTTCGTGCTGGTGCGCGCGGACAGCGGCGCCTGCGTGGTGGCGCTGCAGGGCCCGATCACGTACGAAACAAGTTTCAAGTTCGACGAAGTGGTGGAGCGCAGCAACAAGCTCGGTTGCGTGAAGCCCACGCTGATGCTCGAGTCGCCAGGCGGCCTGGTGTCGGATGGCATCAAGATGGGCGAGGAAGTGCGTGAACAGGGCTTCCAGACGGTCACTCGCTACGAATGCGCCTCGGCATGCGCGTTCATCTTCCTCGGCGCGTGGAGCGCACGCTGGTGGGCTCGCGCGCGCAGATCGGCCTGCACCAGTCGGAAGCCATTAACGCGCGCACGCACGAAGTGCGCTGCCAGAGCGTCATGCAGGCGGGTGCCGAGCTGGCGATCAGGCGCTACTACACGCACGTGATCCCGGCGACGTCCGACCAGGTGATGGACGCGACGCTGAACACGTCCTGCAAGTCGATCGACTGGGTGCGAGGGCAGCGCGCCATCGACTTGGGTATTGCGACGAAGGTCGAGTCTGCCGACACCGATGTGTACGGACCGCTGGGCGGGCGCCGGTAGGCTCTCGCGCGGCTCGCTCGTCGGGCCAAGGGACGATCGCGTAAAATCCAGCCCACCGGAGAGGTGGATGAGCGGTTTAAGTCACACGCCTGGAAAGCGTGCGAGGGTTAATAGCCCTCCGCGGGTTCGAATCCCGCCCTCTCCGCCGCCATTTTCATAGGGAAAACTCATTTTTCAAGCCCGGTTTGTGGCCCAATTGTGGCCCAATCCGCACTTCTGCTCGACAGATTTCGAAGTAAAAAAACACGTCTCGCTTGACTCGTTTTACGGCTCCGATCGAGTCGGTAGCAACAGTTAGCAATGATCATTCGCCAACGGACCGAACGCGCTGAGATTCGCCTCGGAGCTGGAGGCGCCTGCTTCGAGACGTGGTTGTAGATCGCCGATCGAGAAATGCCGAAGCGTTTGTTAAGATTTTGTCACGCTCTTTTGATGCGCATGTGTCCGAGTAGCCGAACAGACATGATGCGGTCAGTGGCTAACGATCGATGCTACGGTAACCTTGGGTTATAGCGCGCTTCCTGCGCGCTCAAAATCGCCTTCCGCATAACGCTCGACGCGCAGCGCATGCAAGTCGATAGAGGATCGGCCATCGACGATGAGCTCGGCGACGGCTTGCCCCACTGCAGGCGCTAGTGCGAGGCCATGTCCGTTGAACCCCGCCGCAACGTAATATCGCCGCACGGACGGCACGGAACCAATCATTGGGATAAGGTCGGGTGTCGCATCGATTCGACCGGCCCATGCCTTCGCGATACCGAGGTTCGCGAGGTGCGGCAACAGCTTGGCAAACCCCCGTGCGTTCTCCTCAATTAGACGCTCGTTGACCTTGGGCTCGGATAGCGGCATGAAGCGTGCGCAACCATGCCGCCTCAAGCTTTCGATGAAAGATCTACCGATGCACAGACGTACGACCTGGCGATTTGCA
>DATCFA010000387.1:0-2188 GCA_036509805.1 Casimicrobiaceae bacterium | reverse complement strand
CGCGAACTCGCTTTGGGCCGACATCCTGCCCCGTCGGCAACGTTGCGCCGGTGGGGACGGTGAATACGATTGTCGTGTTGTGCGAAGCCGGTGAGGCAGCATGTCGGCCGTCACTCAGACACGCTGCGCGAACTCGCTTTGGGCCGACATCCTGCCCCGCCGGCAGCGCCGCGCCAGAGGGAACAGCGTGTCCCAGCGGCCGCTGACGCGTGTCGCCGCGGCGGTGCTCGTGCGCGGCGATGGTGATGTGCTGCTCGCGCAACGCCCGGCGGGCAAGGCATACGCCGGCTACTGGGAATTTCCGGGCGGCAAGCTCGAGACCGGCGAAACGCCGCGCGACGCGCTGGTGCGCGAACTGCACGAGGAACTGGGCCTCGACGTCACGCGCGCCGCGCCGTGGTTCGTGCAGCGCCACGACTATCCGCACGCGGATGTCGAATTACATTTCTTTCGCGTGTTCGGCTGGCAAGGCGAGCCGGTGGGCCACGATGGGCAGGCGTTCGCGTGGAAAGCACCCGGTGCCATCGATGTCGCGCCGCTGCTGCCGGCGAATACGCGCGTGCTCGCCGCGCTGACGTTGCCTGCGATGTACGGCATCAGCAGCGCCGATGATCTGGGTGAGCGTGAATTCCTGGCGCGCGCGCAGCGCGCGTTCGGACGCGGGCTGCGGCTCGCGGTCGTGCGTGAAAAAATGTGGCCGGCGGCGCGTTTGGAGCCTTTCGCGGCGGCGATGCTGGCGCTGGCCTCGGCGCACGGCGCGACGCTAATGCTCAATGGCGACGAGAGCGTCGCGCGCCGGCTCGGTTTCGCCGGCGTGCACTGGACGGCACAACGCCTGGCGGCGGCGACATCGCGGCCCCAGCGACTGCTGGCCGCGGCCTCCTGTCACACGCGCGACGACATCGTGAAAGCGGGGCGCCTTGGTCTCGACTTCGCGATGCTGGGACCGGTGCGCGCGACGCCGACGCACCCGGATGCGCGGCCGATCGGTTTCGAAGGATTTGGCGCGATCACCGAAGGCGCGACGCTACCGGTGTTTGCGCTGGGAGGATTGGCGCACGCCGACCTGGCGGTGGCGATCGATCATGGCGCGCACGGTGTTGCGCTGCGGCGCGCGGCGTGGCCGGCGGGTTGAGCGACGGCGCGGCGACGCGCGCGATGCAGCGGAGATTCCTTCGCGCGCGCTGGGAGCGTCAAACCAAGGGCAGCGCCGCGCTAGTCGCGCTCCTCCCGCGGCGCACCGTCCTCGTCCTCGTCATCGACGACCGGAATCCGGTACGACTCCGACGCCCACGCGCCCAGGTCGATTTCCTTGCAGCGCTTCGAGCAGAATGGGCGAAATGCCGACGCTGGCGACCACTCGACGGTCTTCCCGCATTGCGGGCAGCGGACGGTGTGTACGGAAGTCATGACACATTCGCAGGATGCACGTCGTGCAAGGGTATCATCCGCGGACGTAGATCCTGCGCGCAGCACTTTTTTCCGGGCCGATGAAAACCGCTATTGCTGTCGTTGTCCTGGTGGTTGGCTGCGCTATTTCATGACACCGCTGCCGGTGGAGATCGCGCTTTGCGACGCCGCCGAGGCGCCATGCGGCGGCTGGACGCCGACCGGATACACGTTCGATGCGTTCGCCAGCGGCGCCGAACCCGACAGCAGCGTTGCCGTGTGCCGCTTCTACAACGATCGTTTCGCGCCGAGGAGCTCGCACTTCTATGCGCTGCACGGTGCCGGATGCGAAGCCACGCTGCAGGATTTTCCCGATTGGCAGCTCGAGTCGGCGAACCTTTTCGCGATGGATGCGCCACTGCCGGACGGAAGCTGCGAAATCGGAATCGCTCCGGTGTTTCGCCTCTACAACAATGGCATGGGCGGAGCGCCCAATCATCGTTTCACCAGCGATGCGGGTGCGCACGCGGATGGTCGAAAGCGGCTGGATTCCCGAGGGTGCGGGTGCGGCGGGCGTGGCGTTCTGCTCGCCGCAATAGCGGTGCCGCTGTCAGAGGTCAGAGCACAATCTCGAACTTGCCCGTAAGCTTTGTACGAGCCGGCGACGTGTATATAAATCAGCAAAAACGTATACACGTCGTTCGCCAGATGCATAGAAATGACTGAAATCCGGTCTCTGACCGACCTAAGCACGGCCCGCTTCGACCGCGCGGACATCCTTAAACGGCTATCGGCGGCC
>DATCFA010000386.1:0-3526 GCA_036509805.1 Casimicrobiaceae bacterium | reverse complement strand
GCGGATGCCCCGCCACAATCGCGGCAGCAGCATGATCATCAGCACGACGAGCAGCAGCAGCACCACCAGCGCCGCGGCAGGATAGGCGAACACCAGCCACAGCAGCGCGCCGATCGACAGGTCCTCGCCGAACGATGCCGCCCAGTTCGAGAATGGCTCCGGCGACGTGTTGATCAGCACGCGCGCACCCGATTTGGTCAGGTGGCTGCCGGCGGCGAGCGAACCGCCGAGGATCGCCGCGGCGAGCGTCGTCGCCGGCCCCGCATCGCCGAACACGCTCGCCGCCAGCGCCGCGCCGGCCGGAATGCGGATGAACGTGTGCACGAAGTCCCACGCCGAATCGACGCCGGGAATCTTGTCGGCGAAGAACTCGACGGCGACCATGAATCCCGATGCCACCAGCACGTACGGATGGGCAAGCGCGACGAGTCCGCCGGGTAGCGGTACCCACCCGAGGTAACCCAGGCCACCGACGATGAACAGCACCGCGTATAGCCGCACGCCGCTGGCGAAACCCAGCGTGGCAGCCAGCGCGATGAGTTGCCACGTGTCGAAGTTGTCGAATGCGTGCATCGTGGGCCTTCAGCGCGTTGCCTTGGGCAGCGGCAGTTGCGCCGCCCACGCCGGCGCGCGCTTGTCGAGGAATGCCGCCACACCCTCGCGTGCTTCGGCGCTCGCGCGCACATCGGCAATCCGGCGCGCGGTGTCGGCGATCATCGCAGCGTCGATCGGACCGACGCCGATCGCCCGCAGCAGCTCCTTCGCCGCCGCCTGCGCACCGGGCCCGGCGCGCAACAGCGCATCGACGATCGCGTCGACGCGTGCATCGAGCGAATCGGGATCGGTGAGCTCGTGCAGCAGGCCGATACGCAGCGCTTCGGCAGCGCCGAAACGCTCGCCGGACAGGAAATAGCGTTGCGCGGCGCGCGCGCCGATCGCGCGCACGACATATGGGCCGATCGTCGCCGGAATGAGGCCCAGGCGCGCCTCCGACAGCGCGAACGTCGCGCGCGGCGTGCCGATCGCGATGTCGCAGCACGCGATGAGCCCGACCCCGCCGCCATACGCGGCGCCGTGCACGCGCGCAACGACGGGCTTCGACAGATTGGCGAGCGTCGCGAGCATCGCCGCCAGCGCGTTCGCATCGGCGAGGTTCTCCGCGCGCTCGTAGTTCGCCATCCGGCGCATCCACGTGAGGTCGGCGCCCGCGCAGAAACTCGCGCCGTTGCCTCGCAGCACAACGGCGCGTACGCCGCCATCGGCGTCCAGCGCGCGCAGCGCCGCCGTCAGCTCGGCGACCAGCGCGTCGTCGAACGCGTTGTGCACGGCCTCGCGGTCGAGCGCCACGCGTGCGACACCGGCGTCGACCCGTACGTCGAGTGCGCGCGGGCGGTCAGCGGAGGTCGCCATCGCCGCGCTTCACATGCGGAACACGCCGAAGCGCGTCGCCGCAACCGGTTTGTTGAATGCCGCGGACAGCGCGAGCGACAGCACGCGCCGCGTGTCGGCCGGGTCGATGATGCCGTCGTCCCACAGCCGGGCGCTCGCGTAGTAGGGATGTCCCTCGCGCTCGTACTGCTCGCGGATCGGTGCGCGGAACGCCGCTTCGTCGGCGTCGCTCCAGCTTCCGCCTTTCGCCTCGATGCCGTCGCGGCGCACGGTCGCGAGCACCGTCGCCGCCTGCTCGCCGCCCATCACCGAAATGCGCGCGTTCGGCCACATCCACAAAAAACGCGGGTTGAACGCGCGCCCGCACATCCCGTAGTTGCCGGCACCGTAGCTGCCGCCGATGATCACCGTGAACTTGGGCACATTCGCGCACGCCACCGCCATCACCATCTTGGCGCCGTCCTTGGCGATGCCGCCCGCCTCGTATTTCTGTCCAACCATGAATCCGGTGATGTTCTGCAGGAACACGAGCGGCGTGCCGCGCTGCGCGCAAAGCTCGATGAAATGCGTCGCCTTCTGCGCCGATTCCGAATACAGCACGCCGTTGTTGGCGACGATCCCCACCGGATAGCCGTTGATGCGCGCGAAGCCGGTGACCAGCGTGGCGCCGTAGCGCACCTTGAACTCGTCGAGCTCGCTGGCGTCGACGATGCGCGCGATCACTTCGCGCACGTCGTAGGGCTTGCGGATATCGGCGTTGATGACGCCATGGATCTCCTCGGCTGCATGGAGCGGCGCGCGCGGCGCCGCAAGCTCGACGCCGACGTGCTTGCGGCGGTTCAGGTTGCCGACGATGCGCCGCGTGATCGCCAGCGCATGCGCGTCGTCGCGCGCGAGGTGATCGGCGACGCCCGATATCCGCGTGTGCACGTCGCCACCGCCCAGCGCCTCCGCGCTGACGATTTCGCCGGTCGCCGCCTTCACCAGCGGCGGCCCTGCAAGAAAGATCGTGCCCTGCTCGCGCACAATGATCGACTCGTCCGCCATCGCCGGCACGTAGGCGCCTCCGGCCGTACACGAACCCATCACCACGGCGATCTGCGGCACGCCTTCGGCCGACATCGTCGCCTGGTTGTAGAAGATGCGGCCGAAATGATCGCGGTCGGGAAACACGTCGGTCTGGTTGGGCAGGTTGGCGCCGCCCGAGTCGACCAGATAGATGCACGGCAGCGCATTGTCGCGCGCGATGTCCTGCGCACGCAGGTGCTTCCTGACTGTCATCGGATAATAGGTGCCGCCTTTCACCGTGGCGTCGTTGCAGACGATCACGCATTCGCGGCCGGCGACGCGGCCGATGCCGGTGATGATGCCGGCGGCGTTGATCGTGTCATCGTACATGCCGTAGGCAGCGAACGCGGAGAACTCGAGGAACGGGCTGCCGGCGTCGAGCAGCGTGCGTACGCGCTCGCGCGGCAACAGCTTGCCGCGCGCGACATGGCGCGCGCACGACGCCTCGCCGCCACCGGCTTCGATCGCCGCCGTCTTTGCGCGCAGGTCATCGACCAGCGCGCGCATCGCGTCGCGGTTGGCGGCGAACACGGGATCGCGCGGCGATACCTTCGATTCGATGACGGACATGGCGATGGAGAAGTGGAAGGTCAGCGTGAAAGCGGTGTCGTCATTTCGAGCAGGTGGCCCAGCGGATCGCGCACGTGAAAGATGCGCAGTCCCCATGTGGGCTGGTCGTGTGGCGCGGTCACCAGCGCAACGTTACGCTCGCGCAGCAGCGCGGCCGCCGCATCGATGTCCGCGACGCCGAACTGCAGCACGAAATCGCCGCCGCCGGCAGCCCGCATCGGCGAACCGACCGCGCTTTCCATCAGCACCCGCGCGCAAAGCCCGATGCGGGCGGCACCGGTGTCGAGCTCGACATAGGTCTGCGGCACGTCGGCGACGACCTTGAAGCCGAGCGCGTCGCGGTAGAACGCGAGCATCAGTGCGAAGTCGTCGACAACGAAGCGCAGGTGCGTGAGCCCGGTCATGACGCCGCGCGCGACGATGCTGCTGCGCGCTCGCGTACGAGGTTGCTGCCACGCGCGCTGACGTAGAGCGTTCCGGCGTCGTCGCGCACTCCGCC
>DATCFA010000385.1:0-3136 GCA_036509805.1 Casimicrobiaceae bacterium | reverse complement strand
AAGGACCCGGCGTCCGCGAAACCGTTGCGCATCGAGCGGCGCGCCGCGCCGCAAGCCGGGCACGACACGCTCGCGGTGTCGCTGGCGGATGCGGGGCGGCTGCTGGTTGAACGGCGGACCGGCAGCGGCGAACCGGTGATCGAGCGTGCGCTGCTGCTCGCCGGCAGTGCCAGCGAAAAGCCGGGCGACAGCGAGCGTCCGGGGCTATGGATACGCGCCGACCTCGCCGCGATCAATATCGACGACTGGCTCGCTGTTGACGCGCCCGCCGCTGCCGCAGGCGCGCCGTCACCACCACCGCCGCTCAAGCTGATGGGCATCGACCTGACGGCAGCACGGCTGACCGCGATGCGGCGGCGCTTTCGTGACATGAACGTCAGCGCGCGGCGCGACAGCGACAATTGGCAGATCGCGTTGCAGGGGCGCGATGTCGACGGCTCCGCGTCGTGGTTCGCGGCGGTTCCGGGAACGCCCAACGGACGCGCGCTCGTGCGTCTCACGCGTTTCGCGCTGCCGCGGCTGCCCGATGAAACCGCGGTGAACAACGGCAAGGCCGACACCGTGGCGCCCTCGCGCGGCGGCGCCAACCGCTGGCCGGAGCTCGACGTCGACGCCGAGCGCTTCCTGTCGCACGGACACGAGCTCGGCCACCTGCAGCTCCTCGCGCAGCCCAACGGCAACGACTGGCGGATCGACAAGCTCGCGTTGCACAACGACGCCGGCAGCATTGACGTCAGCGGCGCGTGGCACGTCGGCGGCGACACCGAGCGCACCGAGCTCGCAGGCAAGCTCGACATCCAGGACGCCGGCGCTTTCCTCGCGCGCTTCGGTTACGCGGATGAAATCCGTGCGGCAGCGACGCAGATCGAAGGCAAATTCGCGTGGAAGGGCGCGCCCAGCGACTTCGACTATCCGACGCTCAACGGCAGCCTGCACCTCAAGTCGGGTGCCGGACAGTTCATCAAGATCGACCCGGGCATCGGCAAGCTGATCGGCGTGCTATCGCTGCAGGCGCTGCCGCGGCGGATCACGCTCGACTTTCGCGACGTGTTCAGCGAAGGCTTCGCATTCGACGAGGCGGATGGCGACGTCGGCATCGTCAACGGCGTGCTGCATACCGATGCGTTCCACATCAACGGCACGGCGGCGCGCGTCGCCATCCGCGGCGATGCCGACCTGGCGCACGAAACCCAGCAGCTCGACGTGCGTGTGCAGCCGTCGCTCGCGACCAGTTTTTCGGCGGGAACCGCGGGTGCTGCGATGCTGCTGCTGGCGGCCAATCCCGTGGTCGCCGCGGTCGTGGGCGCGGGAACGTTCATTGCGCAAAAGGCGTTGCAGGACCCGATCGAGCACATGTTCAGCTACGATTATCGGGTGACCGGATCGTGGACCGATCCGATCGTCACGCGCGTGGCGCGCGACGGCGGCGTCGCCGGCACGCCTGTCGCGGCACCCTCCGCGCCGGCCGCGATCACCGGCACGAACGACGCCACGGGTACCGCGCCGGCTACCGGCAACGCTGCGTCCACGCCCAAGCCGCCCTAGCGGTTTGACACGACCGCGTCGGCGCCGCCTGAGCGCGCACGCGTTTTACGCCGATGAGTTATCTTCCTGCTGTTCCGCGGTCATCGCCCGCCGCGTTCGCCACCGCTTCACGCCTGGATATCCCGCTTTCATGACACGCATCCTGCAGATTTCCGATACGCACATGAGTCCTGCGAAGCAGCATTTCGGTGCCAACTGGCCGCCGCTGCGCGACTGGATCGTCCGGCAGCACGCGGACCTGATCGTTCATACCGGTGACGTGACCGTCGACGGTGCCGACCAGGAAGAGGACATGGTCTACTGCGCCGGGCTGCTGCGCTCGCTCAACGTGCCGGTGCTGTGCGTGCCGGGCAACCACGACGTCGGCGACCCGGGCCACGCGCAGCAGGCGGTCGATGACGCGCGGATCGCGCGCTGGCGCCGCCATTTCGGCAACGACTGGTGGTCGCACGACGTCGAGGGCTGGCGGCTGATCGGGATCGACGCCATGTTGATCGGCTCGGGACTCGCGCACGAGGCCGAGCAGCTCGCATGGTTGCAGGCGACGATGGACGCAGCGGAGGGCCGCGCCCTCGCGTGGTTCATGCACCGACCGCTGTTTGTCGACGAGCCCGACGAGGCGGACACCGGCTACTGGTCGGTCAAGCCGCAATTTCGCGCGCCGCTGCTCGCGCTGATCCGCGCGCACGGTGTCGCGCTGGTGGCGAGCGGCCACCTGCACAAGAGCCACGACCGCGTCGTCGACGGCTGCCGCTATGTGTGGGGAGGGTCGTCCGCCTTCGTCGTGGGTCCCCTCACCCAGCCCGAGATGCCGGGCGCGAAGGAACTCGGCGCCGTCGCCTACGAATTCCACGGGAAATCGGTGACGGTCGTCAGGACGCCGATCGCCGAGCTCGCGCGATACTTCATCGACGACGTGCTGCACGAGGTCTATCCGCCGCGCAACGCGGCCGGATCGTAGGACGGTGGATTGCAACCGTCGCGCTCAAGTCGATGTCGAAGTCGTTGGGAACGGTGCCCGTGCTGCCGCCCCGCGCAACAGCACGAGCACCGCGCCACCGCCGCCCGCGTGCTGCGGTGCTTCGACGTAAGCGAGCACGTCGTCCCAGTGCGACAGCCAACGGCGCACCTTGCCCTTGAGCACCGGCGCGCCGCCGGGAGACGTGAGCCCCTTGCCGTGGATGACGCGCACGCAGCGCGCCCGATGCGCGCGCGCGTCGAGCAGGAAATCGGCGAGCGCATCGTGCGCCTCGGGCGACGTGTGACCGTGCAGGTCGATTTCCGCCTGCACCGACCAGTGGCCGCGGCGCAGCTTGACGAGCACGTCGCTGCCGAGACCCTTGCGCAGGAACGTCTGCTCGGCTTCGGTCTCCTGGCCGATTTCCCATCGGATCGGTGAAGGCTCGACCCCGTACTTCGATGCCAGCAGTGCATCCGCCTCGTCGGCTTCGCGCTGGCACGGATCGGGAGGCGGCGGCGCCGCGGTGGCCGGCGTGCGGTTGACGCGCGGCAGGCGCGTGACGCCGGCGTACGCCGCACCCAGGTCGATGTCACCGCCGGCATGCTTGCCGGCGGCGACGCTGCGTTTCGC
>DATCFA010000384.1:0-4365 GCA_036509805.1 Casimicrobiaceae bacterium | reverse complement strand
CCTCGCTCTCCCACGATCTTGCACAACGTGCATACCTCGGGACAATCGGCCTATGCCAGTCAAAAACTATTTTGCTACATACAAGGGGCTGATCGCGCGGCACCGCGACCGCCGGGACAGCTGGGTGATACGCCGGCCGCTCGACCGGCGGTGGTTCACGCTGGCGCTCGACCTCGCGGAACTGGAAACCCACTCCGCTTCCATCACCGTTTCGGAGATAGAAAGCGGTCCGTGGGAGAAGCGTCTGCCGGTGTCGCCCGCCGAAGGCCGCCAGAGCGCGGCCTATCACCGGGCCGTGCACCTGCATCACCACAAGGATTTTCCCCATCCGGTCGCGGTGACCGACCTGCTCATCGACTGCGAGCTTTACCGCATGCTCGAGGACGCCGGGCCCGCCGACCGGCCGGTGCTCGAACGGCTGGCGATCCGCCACGCCGATCTCGGGCGAATCCAGCAGACGCTTACGATCGGAGAGGCCGATCTCGAGCTTGCGCGGCGGCTCGGAATGCACGAATCGGCGCCGATTGCCGAACTCAGGCGCGTCATTTGCGATCACAACGGCACCATCATCTATTTCGGGCACCTTTTCTTTCGCGGCGACCTCGTGCGCCTCGACTTCTCCGTCGACCTGAAACGCTGAACGAAGGGCCGCAGGGGTCCCCGAGTTGGCGCGAATCAGTCGCCGCGCGATTGCGTCGCCGCGAACACGTCGTGCGCGTATTCGCCGTCGCCTTGCGGCCTGCCGGCGAGCAGCTTGACGAGCTGGCGCTGGGCATTGCGCTGCACAGCCACGGCTGCAACGCGCGCCTCGCTCGCCATCGCCGCTGCGCGTTGCGGGTCGGCGCGCAGTGCGAGCACCGCGGCGGACATCTCGTCGGTGGAATCGCACAATAGCGCCGTGTGGCCATGCGTCAGGTGCTCGGCATAGCCGCCACGCGTGGCGCACACCACCGGCACGCCGGCGCCCATCGCCTCGAACACTACGCGGCCGAAAGCTTCGTACCAGTGATCAGCGGTGCGGTAGATGAACGCATCCAGCGTGCGCAGGAACTCGAGCGGCTCCTGCGCGCCGGCGGGCAGCAACTCGATGCCGGGCGTTCCGGCAAGCTGTGGCGCGAGACACGTGGCGCCCATCAGGCGCACGCGTATTCCCGCCGCGGCCAGACGCCGGTAGAGCGCCGGATCGTCGGCGTGGTGCTTGCTGGAATCGTCGCGCGACAGTCGTCCGACGGTGAACGGTTGCGCGGGCGCGTCGTGCGGATTGCGGAACGCGAAGCGCTCGAGGTCGATGGGACTTTCGAGCACCGGACCGGCGCCGCCGTGGCGCGTGCGCAATGCGCGCGACGTGTAGATCACCTCGGCGCTGCATCCGCTGTGGGCGATTCGCGACAGGTTGTCGCGCAACCAGCGCGGCTGGTCGGTGTTGAAGATGATCACGACGCGGCGCGGTGACGCCAGCGAGATCCAGCGACCGACGCTGAAATAGGTGCCGACGAATACCAGCGTGCCGCGGCGCGGAAACGACAGCAGAAATGGGTTGATGACCCGCGCGCACGCCTCTTCGCGCAGCGACGGCGCCGCGTCGCGGCGGCACCAGACGCTTACCGGCGCCACGCAAGCAAGCTGCCTGGCGGTTTCGAGCGTGCGCCGCTCCGACCCGCCGTACGGATTGCGCAACGGATTGATGAGGTGGAGCGTCGAGTGGGCGGCGTCGTCGGTCATCTGTCGTGATTTTGCGACAAACCACCCGATATTGTCTCCCATGGCCTGTAACCGATCATTGCGGAGTTTTCGGTTTGGGCCGGGCCGCCGGGGGCGCTACAATGCAAGCTTTTGATTCTTGGGCGCATTCATCATAGCGCCGCCACTGGAAAACCCGGAATGACCGTCAACGAAATCCGCCGCCAGTTCATCGACTACTTCGTGTCGCAGGGTCACACCCATGTGCCGAGCTCGTCGCTGGTGCCCGCCAACGACCCCACGTTGCTGTTCGTCAACTCCGGCATGGTGCAGTTCAAGGACGTGTTCCTGGGCGTGGACAAGCGCCCATACAAGCGCGCGACGTCCTCGCAGCGCAGCCTGCGCGCCGGCGGCAAGCACAACGACCTGGAGAACGTCGGCTATACGGCGCGCCACCACACGTTCTTCGAGATGCTGGGCAATTTCAGCTTCGGCGATTATTTCAAGCGCGATGCCATTCGCTTCGCGTGGACGCTGCTCACCGAAGTTTACAAGCTGCCGGCGGACAAGCTCTGGACCACCGTTTACTTCGAGGACGACGAGGCGTTCGACATCTGGACGAAGGAGATCGGCGTGCCTGCCGAGCGTTGCATCCGCATCGGCGACAACAAGGGCGCGCGCTACGCGTCGGACAATTTCTGGCAGATGGCCGACACCGGTCCTTGCGGCCCGTGCTCGGAAATCTTCTACGACCATGGCGCGCACGTGTGGGGCGGGCCACCCGGCTCGCCCGGGGAGGACGGCGATCGCTACATCGAGATCTGGAACCTCGTGTTCATGCAGTTCGACCGCGACGGCGCCGGCACGCTGACGCCGCTGCCGAAGCCCTGTGTGGACACCGGCATGGGTATCGAGCGCCTCGCCGCCGTGCTGCAGCACGTGCACTCCAACTATGAAATCGACCTCTTCCAGGACCTGATCCGCGCCGCTGTCCGCGAAACCGGCGCCAGAGACCTGCTGTCACCGTCGCTGCGCGTGATCGCCGACCATATCCGCGCCTGCGCGTTTTTGGTCGTCGACGGCGTGATTCCCGGCAACGAAGGCCGTGGCTACGTGCTGCGGCGGATCATTCGCCGCGCCATCCGCCATGGCTACCAGCTCGGCCAGAAGAAGCCGTTCTTCCACAACTTGGTCGAGGACCTCGACCGCCAGATGGGCGGTGCGTATCCGGAGCTCACGCGCGACAAGCTGCGCGTCGCACAGGTGCTGAAGGCCGAGGAAGAGCGCTTCGGCGAGACACTCGAAAACGGCATGCGCATCCTCGAAGACGCGCTGGCGCGGATGAAGCAATCCGGCGAGACGGTGCTCGACGGCCTGACGGCATTCACGCTGTACGACACGTTCGGCTTCCCGCTGGACCTCACCGCCGACGTCTGCCGCGAGCGCGAGGTGAGCGTCGACGAAGCGGGTTTCGACAAGGCGATGGACGAGCAGCGCACGCGCGCGCGCGCCGCGTCGCAATTCAAGATGGGCGACACGCTCGCCTATGACGGGCCGAAGACGGCGTTTCGCGGCTACGAATCGCTGGCCGAGGAAAGCCGCGTGGTGGCGCTCTACAAGGGAGGGGCGCGCGTCGATTCGCTGTCCACCGGCGACGTCGGCGTCGTGGTGCTCAACCGCACGCCGTTCTACGCCGAGTCGGGCGGGCAGGTGGGCGATCGCGGCGAGCTTTCGCGCAGCAGCATGTGCCTGACGCTGTTCACCGTCACCGACACGCAGAAGATCCAGGCCGACGTGTTCGGCCACATCGGCGAAATGAAGAACGGCGAGCTCAAGGTCGGCGACACCATCGGCGCTGCGGTGGACACCGACGCGCGCGGGCGCACGATCCGCAACCATTCGGCGACGCACCTGATGCACAAGGCGCTGCGCGAAGTGCTGGGCCCGCACGTCCAGCAGAAGGGCTCGCTGGTGGACGCCGACAAGACGCGCTTCGACTTCGTGCACAACGCGCCGGTGACCGATGCGCAGATCCGCCGCGTCGAGGCCATCGTCAACGACGAGATCCTCGAGAACCACGCGACCAGCGCGCGCGTGATGCCCATCGCCGAGGCGCAGACGATGGGCGCGATGATGCTGTTCGGCGAAAAGTATGGCGACGAGGTTCGCGTGCTCGACATCGGCAGCTCGCGCGAGCTGTGCGGCGGCGTGCACGTCGCGCGCACAGGCGACATCGGCCTTTTCAAGATCGTGTCGGAGAGCGGCGTGGCCGCGGGCATCCGCCGCATCGAAGCGGTGACCGGCAAGGGCGCGCTGGCCTTCGTGCAGGCGCAGGAGCAGGCGCTGCATTCGGCGGCGGCGACGCTCAAGTCGCCAGTGGCCGAGCTCGACAGCAAGATCGTGCAGCTCATGAACGAGGCGCGTGCGGCGGAGCGCGACCTTGCGCGGCTCAAAGCCAAGCTGGCATCGTCGGCGGGCGATGACCTCGTCGACCGCGCGGTGGAGGTCAAGGGCGCCAAGGTGGTGGCGGCGTCGATGGACGGCGCCGACGTCAAGGCGCTGCGCGAAACCGTCGACAAGCTGAAGGACAAGTTGAAAAGTGCGGCCATCGTGCTCGGCAGCGTGAGCGACGGCAAGGTGACGCTGATCGCCGGCGTAACACCCGACCTGGTGGCGAAGGTGAAA
>DATCFA010000383.1:0-13238 GCA_036509805.1 Casimicrobiaceae bacterium | reverse complement strand
GCCGGCCGGCGCGATGGCCGCGAACGCGCCCAGCAGCGCCATCGCGGCTGTGACTGCGAGATTCGGGTAACGGATAGGCATGGTGTCTCCTCCTCGATACGATTGATGGCTGCGACGGTGGCGGCGTGTGCCGTTCGTTATTAAGGCTGCCGCCGCAAGGTGACGCTGATGTTCTTGATCTGCGTGCAGGCCAGGAGCTCGTCGATCGACTCCTCGCGCCCGACGCCTGACTGCTTGTATCCGCCGAAGGGTACTCCGACGTGATGCGTGCTGGCGTTGTTGATCCATATGTAACCCGCCTCGATCCGCGCCGCCAGCCGGTGCGCGCGGTCGAGGTCGTGCGTCCAGATCGACGCCGTCAATCCGTAGTCGAGCGCGTTCACGCGCGCGACCACGTCGTTTTCGTCCGACCAGCGCAGGATGCTGACCACCGGGCCGAAGATTTCCTCGCGTGCGATCCGCATGTCGTCGGTCACGTCGACGAACACCGTCGGCTCGACGAAATAGCCGCGCGCCAGCCGCGCGTCGGTCGGCCGCTTGCCGCCATAGGCGATTCGTGCGCCGTCTTCGACGCCTGCGTGGATGTAGCTCATCGTCTTGGCGAACTGCGCCTTGCCGGCCAGGCATCCCATTTCGGCGTCGGCGTCGGTGGGCATGCCGATGCGGATTTCGGCGACCTTGCGCACGATTTCGGCGACGGCGGCATCGTGGACATCGGCATGCAGGAACACGCGGCTCGTCGAATTGCACGATTGCCCGGTCACGTAGCGGAAGTTCATCCCGCGCACCACGCCATCGGCGATCTCCACCGGCGACGCGTCGGCGCACGCGACCAGCGCGTTCTTGCCACCCAGCTCCAGCGTCAGCGCTTTCAGCGATGCGCTGGCGGTCTTCATCACCGCGCGACCCGCGTTGACGCTGCCGATGAACCCAATCTTGGCCACGCGCGGATGCGCGGCCAGCGCCGCGCCTGCGTCGCGGCCGCCGGTGACCACGTTGAACACGCCGGGTGGAAAAATGTTCGCCCACAATTCGGCGACGCGCAGCGCGGACAGCGGTGTCTGTTCGGCCGGCTTGACGATCAGCGTGTTGCCCGCAGCCAGCGGCGCACCGCACTTGCCTGCGACGAACAGCAGCGGGTGGTTGAATGCGCCGATACGCGCGATGACGCCCAGCGGCTCGCGCAGCGTGTAGTTGAGCACGCCCGGCTCGATCGGGATCGTCGTGCCCTTCATTTCGGTGACGAGTCCCGCGAAATAGTCCATGTACGCGGCACTCAGGTCGACGTCGTAGCGCATCGCCTGCAGCGGATTGCCGGCATCCGCGGCGTCCAGCCACGCGAGCTCGTCGCGATGCTCGCGCAGCACCGCCGACGCCGCACGAATGCAGCGTGCACGCTCTTGCGCCGGCGTGTCGCGCCATGGCGCGAATGCCTCGGCCGCCGCCGCAACGGCACGCTCGACGTCGTCGGCGCCGCCGTTGCAGACGACACCCAAGCTATCACCGGTGGCGGGATTTTCGACAGCGCTCGTCGCGTCCGACAGGCCTTTCTGCCACGCGCCGCCGTACCAGTGGCTGCGGTTCGCCGGCAGCGGGTACGCGGTGGGCGGATTTTCGCGGGGAGTCACGTCGATGCCTCTCTTCGTTCGTCGGGAATGTGGCGCAGCAGCGCGGACGATACCGCACGCGCGTACTCGGGCGCCACGTGCACGTCGATCACGCAGGTGGCGCCGGCCTTGACGCGCGCGATGGCGTCGGCCAGCACCGTTGCATATTCGCCGGTGCTGTCGACCGGCCCCAGCCCGATCGCGCCCTGGCCTTCGGCGAGGCGCGCGAGATCCAGCGGCGGGTTGCTCATCCGCATGCCGATCCAGCGATTTTCCACCGGGCGTTCGCGTACACGCGCGGTGCGTTCCTGGTGCAATTCGTCGTTGAAGAACGAATGGTTGTTGGCGACGATGATCAACACGGGCACGCGATAGTGCGCCGCGGTCCACACCGCGGTGACGCCCATCAGGTAGTCGCCGTCGCCGAGTATCGCTACCGGCAGGCGGCCGCTCTTCTGCAGCGCTATGGCTGCACCGACTGCCATGCCGGGACCCGAACCCAGTCCGCCGCCGCCGTCGAAGCCGATGTAGTCGAGCGGGTCCTCGAAGCGGCAGAACTGCCCCGGCCAGCCGAGCGGCAGCCGGATATACGATGGGTTGTGCGCGGCGAGCGTGTCGACGCTGATGCGTGCCATATCCTCGATCGACAGCGGAGCGCCGGCATCCGCGGGCGCCGCCGGCGATTGCGCGGCGGCCTGCAACGCGCGCGCGACCGCACGCGGCGCGGCCGGCACTGCAACGGCGTCCAGCAACTGGCGCACCAGCGCGTCGGGATTGGCGAGCATCGAGATGTCGGCCGCCGGGAGCGCCTGGTAATCCATGCTCCAGCCGTTGTGCACGTATTGGTCGAGCGAGCACTGGATGACCGTTGCCTGCGGCCATTGACCGCCGCATGCGACCTTCATTGCGCCAGCCAGGTCGACCCAATCGAGGCTCAGGATCACGTCGGCCTCGCGGATCAGATTGCCGGCGTCGCCGCTCACGAAGAGGCCGGGGGCGTACGGATGCAGCGGATGCTGCGTCGGAAACCGGGCGCCGGTCTTCAAATCGGTCAGCACGCGGGCGCCCAGGCGCTCGGCCAGTGCGACGCGACGGTCCCAGTCTTCACGCTCGCCCGACACGCGGCCGATGAGGATCAGCGGATGCCTTGCCTTCGAAAGCAGGTCAGCGACGCGCGCGACGTCGTCGGCGCCTGCTTCGGCGGGCGAGGCGGGCCGGAAGCGCGCGAGGGGCGGAAGCGGGGTCGCCGGGTCGACCACCTGCTCCTGTATCGTCGCATCGAGGCATACGTAGACAGGTCCCTGCGGCGCAGTCACCGCGATCTGGTGCGCGCGCAACAGGGATTCCAGCGTGGCGGCCACCGACGACGGCTGGTCGTCCCACTTGATATAGCCGCGGATCAGCGCGCCCAGGTCGCGCGCCGTGTGAATCCAGTCGACCCACGGGCGCCGTTGCACGGCATCCATCGGCCCGACGCCGCCCAGCATCAATATCGGGACGCGATCGCACCACGCGTTGAAGATCGCCATCGTCGCGTGCATCAGCCCGACATTGCTGTGCAGCGCAACGGCCATCGGCCGGCCGGCGACCCGCGCGTAGCCGTGCGCGAGCGCCACCGCCGTTTCCTCATGCACGGCGAGGAGTATCGTCGGCCGCGTATTGCCGAGGTGGTTGACGAGGCTGTCGTGCAAGCCGCGAAAGCTCGCGCCCGGTGTCATCGCGATGAATTCCACATCGAGCGCGCGCAGCATGTCGGCCATGAGGTCGCTGCCCCAGCGGGAGGCGGCGGGCGCCGAAGGCTGCGGGCGGTCGACTTCGTCGGGCATGGCGTCTCGTTTCATCTGCGTTCGCTCGTGGTCGTGGAGGGCGCTGCGAATTCGGTCTCGACACGCCGCCAGCGCGCGATGTCCAGCGCGTCGTCCAGCGTGATCCTGCTTTGCCGGCTGTCGGCGGCCGGCGCCATCGGCGCGGCGCCGGTGGCGTGCGCGCGAAGCGCGGCCAGCGTGTCGCGCATCACGCCCACGGCGCGGAAGATCAGCGAGGCCGGAAACGATACATGGCTGAATCCCATCTCGCCAAGTGCCGCCGGCGCAAGCCACGGCGTGTCCACGCCTTCGAACACGGCCGCGGACAGCGTCGCACCGTGCAGCGCGCGGCCGACACGCGCGAATTCGTCCTCGCGGCGCAGTCCGGCGACGAACACCATGTCGACGCCGATGGCGAGGAAGCGCTCGCCGCGCGCAATGGCGGCATCGAGTCCCAACGCGCCGTACGCGTCGGTGCGTCCGACGATCAGCGTATCCGCATGCTGGCGCGCGCCCATCGCGGCGCGCAGCTTGTATTCCATCTCGGGCATGTCGATGACGCCTTTGGCGCCTTCGGCACGCGGCTGCTTGTGCGCACGCCCCTGGTCCTCGATCAGCACCGCGCCGACGCCAAGCCGCTCGTAGTTCTCGATCGTACGCGCGACGCTCTTGACGTCGCCATAGCCGTCGTCACCGTCGGCGAAGAACGGCAGCGTGGTTGCTGCGGCGATGTCACGGATTCCCTCGCTCATTTCACCGAGGCCGGCAAGGCCGATATCCGGCAGCGCGAAGCGCGCCGCCAGCATCGCCGAGCCGCCGATCGCGAACGCGCGGAATCCGGCGCGCTCGATCAGGCGCGCGGACAGTGCATCGTGCGCAAGTGGCGTGCACAGCGGTCGCTCTGCGCTCAACGCGCTTTTCAGCGACACGCGGTTCATCGCGCGCTCCCGCCGTCGCCGCCCGCCGGCGCATAGAGCCAGGGTTTGCCGCGGCGATGCTGCTCGCGAAATGCGCGAATGCGCGCGCCGCTGGCGAGCGTCACGTCCACCTCGTCGGTGCCTGCGAGCAGCATCTGACGCTTGCGCGCGTCGAGCGCGAACGTGCAGGTCGGCAGACCGTCGCAGGCGAGCGTGCCGGCCGCGACGTCGATGCGCACGACGCACGGGACTGCGCCGCTCGCCGCCTGCGCCAATGCCGCATGCTCGTTCGCACCGAGCACGACCGGCAGCACGCCGTTCTTGAAGCAATTCTCGTGGAAGATATCGCTGTACGAAAGCGCGATCATGCAGCGGATCCCGTAGCGAGCCAGTGCCCATACGGCATTTTCGCGCGAGCTGCCGCAAGCGAAATTGGCGCCGCTCAGCAATATTCGTGCACCCGCGTAGCGCGGGTCGTTGAGCACGAAATCCGGATTCGCACTGCCGTCCGCGCGATAGCGCCAGCGTGCGAAAAGCCCGGTGCCCGGGTCGGTCGCCAGCGAACGCAGGTAGGCGGCCGGAATGATCGCATCCGTGTCGATGTTGTCCTGCACCAGTGGAATGACGATGCTCGACAGCGCGGTCAGTGGCTCCATCGCCTTAGCTCACCATCGCGGGATCGGTGATGCAGCCGGCGAGCGCCGACGCGGCCGCGGTCAGCGGGCTTGCGAGGTGCGTGCGCGCGCCCGGGCCTTGGCGGCCCTCGAAGTTGCGGTTCGACGTCGATACGCAGCGCGCGCCCGGAGGCACCGCATCGTCGTTGATCGCGACGCACATCGAACATCCCGCTTCGCGCCATTCGAAGCCCGCGTCGGTGAAAATGCGATCGATTCCCTCGCGCTCGGCATCCCTGCGCACGGTGGTCGAACCCGGGACGACCATCGCGCGCACGCCGCTCGCGACTTTGCGGCCGTCGACGATCGCAGCCGCCGCGCGCAGGTCGGAGAGTCGCGCGTTGGTGCAGGAGCCGATGAACACGACGTCGACGGGCAGTCCCTGCAGGCGCTGCCCGGGTACGAGGCCCATGTAGGCGCACGACTGCTCCATCGCGGCGCGCCGCTCGGCGCTGACATTGTCGATGCCCGGCACGCGCTCGTCGACGCCGATCACGTCGCCGGGCGTCGTGCCCCAGCTGACCTGCGGCCGCAGCGTGCCGACGTCGAGCGAAAGTGTGCGCGCAAAGGCGACAGCGTCATCGGTGCTGCGCAGCGACCGCCAGGCGAGCAGGGCAGCGTCCCATTCGCGTCCGCGCGGCGCGTATTCGCGGCCGTGCAGGTATTCGAACGTGGTGTCGTCGGGCGCGACAAGACCAAAGCGCGCGCCGAGCTCGATCGACATGTTGCAAAGGGTCATCCGGCCCTCCATCGTCATCGCGGCGACGGTCGAGCCGGCATATTCGACCGCGTAACCGACCCCGGCGGTCACGCCGAACGTGTGAATGATCCCCAGGATGACGTCCTTCGGCGTCACCTGGGCGCCGAGCGTGCCGTTGATGACGATACGCAGTGGCGCCGGCTTGCGCTGGGTCAGCGTCTGCGTGGCCAGCACGTGTGCGGCTTCGGACGAGCCGATGCCCCAGGCCAGCGCACCGAACGCACCCAGTGTCGCCGTATGGCTGTCGCTGCACACCAGCGTGCTGCCCGGCAGTGCGACGCCGAGCTCGGCGGCGACCACGTGGACGATTCCCTGTCGCGGGTCGCCGACATCGAACAACGTGATTCCGTACTCGGCACAATTGCGGCGCAGGAAATGGATGAACTCCACGCCCGCGGCGTTCGAAATGTCGGTGCGGCCCGGAGCGGTTGACAGGATGTGGTCCTGCGACGCATACGTCTGCGCCGGCGAATCCACGCTGCGCCGTGCATTGCGCAACACCTGGAACGCCGCCGCGCTGCTGCATTCATGCAGCACGTGACGGTCGACCTGCATCAGGCTGACACCGCCGCCCAGTTCGTCGATGACGTGATCGTCCCAGATCTGCGCGAACAGCGAACGCGGCGAGGCGTTTCGGGCGGCAGTCTGCTGCAAGTGCGTGTCGGTGATCGTCATCGTGGAATGGACCGGCGCAACCGCCAATGGCGCCGGGAGATGCGAAGGCTAGGGTGTCGCACGGCAAGCGTATAGAACGATCCTGCAGTTGCGCAGGAGAGAGGAGGCAGCGACGGCGCCGTATGTGGGCGCGTACAACGACTCCGCGCAGGCGCCGCGATAGCGTGGCGCTATTACGCGGCGAGCGCCTCTTCCATCTTGATCGCCTCGCGCAGGATCCACTCCTCGAATGCGGCCACGCGCTCGCATTTGGGCCGCGTGGCCGGATACCCGAAATAGTAGCTGCCGTCGGCGGGAACCTGCAGCGCGAACGGCGCGACCAGGCGCCCGTTGCGCAGGTCCTCGTCGACGAAACCGCGCTGCGCGATGACGATGCCGACGCCGTCGATCGCCGCTTGATAAGCCAGCGCCGAGTTCTCCACGCGGATGCCGTTGTTGCCGTCGACACCGGTGGCGCCGGCAGCGGCGAGCCACGTCGGCCAGTCGCGCGGGCGGTGCATCGACGACACCAGCGTGTGCGCGGCCAGGTGCTGCGGCACCACGAGCGGCGGCGCGCGCTCGAGCAGGCGCGGGCAGCAGACAGGCAGAATGATTTCGCCGAACAGCCGGTGGCAGCGCGCATCGGGCGGCGGTAGCGTGTCGGAATGGATGCACGCGTCGACATCCTCGCGGTTGAAATCCACCGGCTGATGCGACGTTGTCACCTGCAACTCGAGGTTGCGGTTGAGCGCGTGGAATTGCGCGAGACGCGGCACCAACCAGCGTATCGCGAATGTCGGCGGCACCTTGAGACGCAGCAGGTTCTCGTCGGGCTCTTCCTTCAACTGGCGTGTGCCGTAGTCGAGCTGGTCGAGTGCGCCGCGCACGGTGCGCGCGTAGGCGGCGCCTTTCGGCGTCAACGCGATGCCGCGCAGGTTGCGAACGAAAAGCTTGACGCCGAGCCACGCTTCCAGCGTCGCGATGTGACGGCTGACTGCACCCTGCGTGACCGCCAGCTCGGTCGCGGCATCGGTGAAGCTCGCGTTGCGCGACGCGGCTTCGAAAACACGGATCGCATTCAGCGGAGGCAGGCGGCGCGACATGCGATGATATTAACTCATGCAGTGCATGATGAAAACTTCCTTGCAAATCAATTTAATACCGCTACTATTCAACGCGAAACACAATTACGTCATGGCGAACAGGAGAGTTACGCATGCCCGATGGAGCGGCTTACGCGCGCGAAGCGATGGCGAATGCGCCCATGCGGGCCGGCGCCGCGTTCGCGACGCGCGCGCAGTCGGCTGCGCATTTTCACGGGCGGCTCCCCTACGCTGAAATCGTCGGCCCTATCCGCGCCAATCTCGCGCGCAGGATCAGCGTCGGCGAGCTGGCAGGCATCGCGTGCCTCAGCGTATTCCAGTTGTCGCGCGCGTTCAGGCGCGAACACGAGACGACGCCCTACCGGCTCGTGCTCGACCTGCGCATCGACCACGCGGCGCAAATGCTGTGTGCGGGCGCGACCATCGCCGAGACGGCGTTGCGCGCGGGCTTCGCCGACCAGAGCCACTTCACCCGCCATTTCAAACGCTGCACCGGCATGACACCCAAGCAGTTCGCGACGAACGGTTTTCCGCGGCTGGCATAATCGCGGCGTTCGGGGTGTAGCGCAGCCCGGTAGCGCGCTTGCTTTGGGAGCAAGATGTCGGAGGTTCAAATCCTCTCACCCCGACCACGTCGCGTGACGGCGAAGCGCGCACCTGCGATAGGCGCTGCCGCCATCGTGTGATCGCCGCCGCTGCGCGCACTGGCGGCGACGTTGCGGCGCGCGCGTGAACCCCCCTGGCTGCCCGCTGCGAAGGAGCTGTCCGATGTTGCGCCACGTCGCCCTGTCCGCCGCCTGCATGCTCGCGTTCTGTGCGTCGCCCGCGCGCGCGGATGATTATCCGTCGCATCCGGTGCGCATCGTCGTACCATTTTCCGCGGGCGGCGCCGTCGACGGACCGATGCGCGTCATCGCGCAGGAGATGGCGAAGCGGCTCGGCCAGCCCGTCTACATCGAGAACAAGCCGGGTGCGGGCGCCACGATCGGCAGCGAGCTCGTCGCGCATGCGGCGCCCGACGGCTACACGCTGTTGCTCGCGTCGCAGACGAATGCGATCAGCGCGACGCTGTATTCGAAGCTGTCGTTCGATCCGGTCGACGATTTCGCGCCGGTGTCGCTGATCGGGCGCGAGCAGGCGGTGGTCGCCGTCACGCCCGGCATGCCGGTCAAGACGATCCAGGACCTGGTGGCCTACGCGAAAGCGCACCCCGGGCAGGTTAACTTCGCGTCGTCGGGCAACGGCAGCGGCCAGCATCTGTTCGCCGCGATGTTCGCGTCGATGGCGGGAATCCGCTTGACGCACGTTCCTTATCGCGGCAGCGCGCCGGCGATGAACGACGTCGTCGGCGGACGCGTTCCGATGATCGTCCCCGGCATTTCCAGCGTGATCGGACTCATCAAGACCGGCCGGCTGCGCGCGCTGGCCGTCACCGGCGAGCATCGCGCGCCGCAGCTCCCCGACGTGCCCACGCTGGCCGAATCCGGATTGCCTGACTATGCGGCCTACGTATGGATGGGACTGCTGGCGCCGAAGGGAACGCCGGCAGCCGTCATCGAGACGCTGCACCACGCGCTGGTCGCGGCGTTACAGGAAAACGACGTTCGCCAGTACCTGTCGCAGGCGTCGATCGAAGCGGTGGGCGACACACCTGCGGAATTCGGCGAATTCTTTCACGCCGAAAAACGCCGCTGGGC
The DNA here is from genome assembly GCA_036509805.1 of Casimicrobiaceae bacterium. Taxonomy (GTDB): domain Bacteria; phylum Pseudomonadota; class Gammaproteobacteria; order Burkholderiales; family Casimicrobiaceae; genus VBCG01. The sequence continues at coordinate 4,021 of DATCFA010000383.1, read as the reverse complement.
AACGGTGATCAAGGAAACCGGCGCGCAGATCGACTGAACCATCTTCTCGCGCATTCCAACCCGACAACCGACCAGGACGATGCAAACCACAACCGACGATTCGAGTGCCGCAGTCACCGGTGTTGCGCACTGGACCCGCAAGGGCGACGTGCGCCTGTTCCTGTGGGAGAAATATGTCGGCACGCCGGACGGCAAGCCGGCGGTGCTGTTCGTGCACGGCTCGTCGATGGCGTCTCAGCCGACGTTCGACCTCGATGTTCCCAGACGGCCCGACTCTTCGGTGATGGACTGGTTCGCGCGACGCGGCTTTGTCGCGTGGTGCGTCGACATGGAGGGCTACGGCCGCTCCGACAAGAAGCGCGACATCACCTGCGACATCGCCAACGGCGCCGACGACCTCGCGAGCGCCACCGACTACGTCATGGCGCTGCGATCGACTCCCGCATTCCTCACGTACGGCATTTCGTCCGGCGCGTTGCGCGCAGCACTGTTCGCGCAGCGCCATCCGCAGCGCGTCGCGCGTCTCGCACTCGACGCGTTCGTGTGGACCGGCGAGGGTTCGCCGACACTGGCACAGCGGCGGCAGAAATTGCCCGAGTTCCTGAAGACGAAACGACGGCCGATCGACCGCGCATTCGTGCAGTCGATTTTCACGCGCGACCATCCCGACTGCGTCGAGCAGCGCGTCGTCGACGCCTTTGCCGATGCCATCCTCGCGCTCGACGATTCGATGCCGAACGGCACCTACATCGACATGTGCTCGAAGCTGCCCGTCGTCGACCCGGCACAGATCAACGTGCCCACGATGATCATGCGCGGACAGTTCGATGGCATCGCCGCGATGAGCGACCTGGTTGCGTTCTTCCTGCGGTTGCCCAACCCCGACAAGCAGTTCACGCTGATGTCGGGCATTTCGCACGCGAGCTTCCAGCAGAAGAACTACCGGATGGTCTATCACATCCTGCACGCGTTTTTCACGCAGCCCGCGCCGGCGTACACGGCAAGCGATCACTGATGGCGGACGCAAGATTCCGCCGTTCGAGCAGGTACACCACGCATGCGACGAGGAGACGATCGATGAATATTTCGCCATGGGTAACTATTGCGGGGCAGCGGCGTGCGTTTGTCGTCGCCGCCATCGCCGCATTCGCCGCGTTGCCGGTTCCCTGCGCGGCGGCAGCCGACGACTATCCGAGCCATCCGGTGAAGATCGTCGTGCCGTTCGCCGCGGGCGGTCCTGCCGATATCTACGCGCGTTTTATCGCCCAGCGCCTGCAGCAGACGCTGAAGCAGTCGTTCATCGTCGACGACCAGCCCGGTGCCGGCTCGATCATCGGCACCGAATACGTCGCCAAGAGCGATCCCGACGGCTACACGCTGCTGCTGATGTCCAACACGCAGACGGTCAACGAATCGCTGTTCTCCAAGAAGCCCTACGCGCTGATGCGCGATTTCACCGCCGTCGCGCCGATCAACTATTCCGACCTGGTGCTCGTCGTCAAGCCGTCGCTGCCGGTCGCGAGCGTCGCCGACCTGATCAAGCTTGCGAAGTCGAAGCCGGGCGTGCTCAACTTCGCATCGTCAGGGCCGGGCACGCCGTATCACATGGCCGGCGAGCTCTTCAAGTCGATGGCCGGTGTCGATATCCAGCATATCCCGTACAAAGGCAGCTCGGGAGCACGCAACGATCTGCTTGGCGGCCAGGTGGACATGATGTTCGACGCCGTGCCGACGATGGCCGGGTTCGTGGCTTCGGGCAAGGTGAGGGCGCTGGCCACCACGGGCAAGACGCGATCGAAAGTTCTTCCCGATGTGCCGACGGTTTCCGAAGCCGGTGTTCCCGGCTACGATGCGGTGATCTGGCTCGGCTTGATCGCGCCGGCGAAGACGCCGCCGGCGGTGATCGCGAAGCTCAATGCGGCCATCACCGCGATCGTCTCCGAACCCGCCGTGCGCGATGCGTGGGCGAAGCAGGGCGCCACGCCGATGACAATGAGCGTCGCGGAATTCACGCAGTATCTCAATGACGACATTCGCAAATGGGCGCGCGTCGTCAAGATTTCGGGCGCGAAAGTCGACGAGTGACGTCGCGCGCGGCCGCCCTGCGCGTGCTGAGCGGAGGTGCTGCCAAGGGCCTGGTCGAAGCGCTGCGTTCGACGTTCGCCGCCGACACGGGTGCGCCGATCGAAGGTGCGTTCGGGGCGGTGGGTGCGATGAAGGAACGCCTGCTCGCCGGGGAGCCGTGCGATGTCGTGATCCTGACCGCCGCGCTGATTGCCGAGCTCACTGAAGCCGGTCATCTCGTCCGCGATTCGGTGCGGCCGCTCGGGCGCGTCCGCACGGGACTCGCCGTTCGCACCGGAGCGCCGCCGGTGGATGTTGCGAGCGGCGCGTCGTTGCGCACCGCGTTGCTCGCGGCCGAGGCCATCTACCTGCCCGATCCGCAGCGCGCGACCGCGGGCATCCACTTCGCCGGCGTGCTGCGTCATCTCGGCATCGACCGCGATGTGGCGCTGCGATTGCGGCCGTATGCGAACGGCGCCGCCGCGATGGCGGCGCTCGCGCAGGGAACCGAGGCGCGCGCCATCGGCTGCACGCAGGTCACCGAGATTCGCTACGCACAGGGCGTGACGCTGGTCGGCGTGCTGCCACCGCAATTCGAGCTCGCCACCATGTATTCCGCGGCGGTCTGCGCCACAGCGGCCGACGCAGCGCGCGCGAAGCGCCTTGTCGCGTTGCTGTCGGGTGACGAATCGGCTGCGATACGGGTTGCAGGCGGGTTCGAGCCCTGACGGGTTGAGCGACGGGGTTCCGCATCCCGTGACAGGTCCCCTGTCCCGCATGCGGGAGAGGGTTAGGGTGACGGCGGATTTCGCCGACGCACACCCTCATCCCAGCCTTCTCCCGCAAGCGGGAGAAGGAGCACCGGGCGGGAGAAGGAACACCGCCCCGCGGCGCCGACAAATCGCGCCGCTTGCTCCAGATCAAGAATGCGCGGGCGCGGTCAGCCTGTTTCGACTTCGAAACCCGCGTCGAACAGGGGGTTTTCATTGATGCCGTTGCTTGCGTAGCCGCGCGGATTGCACACGACCCGCGTTCCGTTGACGCGATAGTCGAAGCTGTCGTGCATATGTCCATGGATCCACAACTGGACGCGTGCGGCGTCGAGCAGGTACTCGAGGTTTGACGCGAAGCAGGCGTTGAGCGGCGAGCCGGCAAAGCGCGGATGGACGCTGCGCGGTGATGGCGCGTGATGCGTGATGACGACCGTCGGTCCGTCGTGCGCATCGGAGAGTCTCGCCGCCAGCCATTGCGCATGGGTGGCAAACAGCCGCGCCGATTGCTCCGGCGAGAAGCGCGCTTCGCTGTCTCCGATGACAGAAAAATCCCTGAGGAAGCGCTGTCCGTCGCGCATCGCCTGCGCGCGCCGCTCGCCGGCGCCGAACAATGCAAAGTCGGTCCACAGCGTGCTGCCCAGAAAGCGCACGCCATCGATGACCACTTCGTCGTCGTCGAGCACGCGGACGCACGTGCCTGCCGACAGCTGCCGCAAGGCTGTGCGGGTTTCGGCAATGCCGCCGCCGTAGAACTCGTGATTGCCGGCGACGTAGAGCACCGGCTTCGCAAACGCGGACGCCCAGGCGATCGCCTCGCGCGGCCGGGCGATGTCGCCGGCCAGGATCACGACATCGGCGTCGCTGTCCGGCCTTGCAAGATCGCCCTGCCCGAGGTGCAGGTCCGACAGGATGTTGAGCTTCATCGCGACGCTCCGGTCATGGCGCGGAAGGCTGCGCCGGCACTCGGCAACCTGCTCGGTACGCGGCTACGCCAATGTTACGCGATCAGTAGCCGTAGAATTCCTCGCTGCGGATGTCGTCGTCGCTGACGCCGGCGCTTTCGAGCGTGGCGCGCACCGCTTGCACCAATGCCGGCGGTCCTGCGACGTAGTAGATCGGCGCAGCGAGTCCGGTCCGCGCTGCATCCAGCAACTCGACGCCGATGAATCGCGTCTCACCCGTCC
>DATCFA010000382.1:0-4091 GCA_036509805.1 Casimicrobiaceae bacterium | reverse complement strand
GTAGCGTTCATGTCAATGTCCCGCCTGTCCCTTCAGTTTCGGATCGAGCGCATCGCGCAACGCATCGGTGAACAGGCTGAACGCCGTCACCAGCGTGGCCATCGCCACCGTTGCCGCGACCAGCTGCCACCACTTGCCGAGGATCAGCTCGTTCTGCGCCTCGTTGAGCATCGAGCCCCATGACACGACGTCGACCGGCACGCCGAAGCCGAGGAACGACAGGATCACCTCGGACTTGATGAACGCGACGGTGAGAATGGAAAGCTGCACCAGCACGACGTGCGACACGTTGGGAAAGATGTGCACGAACATCCGCCGCAGGTTCGACGCGCCGATCGCGTCGGCCGCCTGCACATATTCGCGCGCCTTGTGCTTCAGGTACTCGCCGCGGATCAGGCGGAATACGCCCGACCACCCGGTGAGTCCCAGGATCAGCACGATCGTGATCATCCCTTTCTGCTTCAGCACCGCCGCCACGGCGAGGATCAGCAGCAGGTAGGGAATGGAGCTGAACACGCTGTAGAACCAGTTGAAGAAGTCGTCGACCCACTTGCCGTAGTAGCCGGCCAGTGCGCCGAACAGCGTGCCGAGGAACGTCGCCAGCACCGCCGACGCGATGCCGACGAAGATCGAGGTTTGCGACCCCTTGATTGTCTTTTTCAGGATGTCGCGGCCCCATTTGTCGCCACCGAACGGAAGTGTTGCCGCGCGTGCTTCGGGCACGGCGGCGGTGACGCCCTTGCCGGCACGGATGTCGGCCATCACGTCGGCGAGCGGATCGACGGACGCATCGGGCGCCGCCTCCCCTGCTTTTGCCGGGGGCGCCGCGGGCTTCGCTTCGCCGCGGATCTGCGCGAGCACGCCGGCGAGTGGATCGACGATCGTCGAGCGGTAGGTACTCGCGAGCGTTTCGCCGGTGCTGGCCTTGGCGGCCACCGCCTCCGGTGCGGCGCTGCTGGCATCGGGCCCCATGAATGTCGGCGGCGCGTAGTTGACGCCGACCTCGCGCGACCAGTCGGCCGCGATCAGCCCGCTCGCGGACAGCGCGATCATCACCAGGTACGCGGCAACGATCGCCATCGAGACCATCGCCACGCTGTCCTGCACGAGGCGCCGCCACGCGAGCGTCCACAGGCTCGGCGAGACAGTATGTGGAATTTCGCGCGGCGCGGGCGCAACCGTCGCGAGCGTTGCCATGTCGGTAGCCATCGGTCGTCCCTACTTGAGCTGGACGCGCGGATCGACGGCCTTGTACATCAGGTCGGCGAGCAGGTTGAACACCATCGTCGCCACGGCGACGTAGACGGTGATCGCCTTGATCACCGGGAAATCGGAGCGCTCGACCGCCAGGATCACTTCGCGGCCGATGCCGGGGATCGAGAAGAAACGTTCGATCAGGAAGACCCCCACCAGCAAGCCGGGTAGCTGCGACATCACGTTGGTGATGATCGGGATCGACGCATTGCGCAATACGTGCACCCACATGATGCGGTTTTCACCCACGCCTTTGGCGCGCGCGGTGCGCACGTAGTCCTGGTTGATCTCGTCGAGCACGAACGTGCGGAACAGGCGCAGGTCGGGCGCGATGCTGACGGCGAGGCCGATCAGGATCGGCAGCGACGCGTAGTGAACGAGGTTGTCGAAGAAATTGTTCCCCCAGCCCTGCACGGGAAACCAGCCGAGCTTGTAGGCGAACACGTACTGGAACACGATGATGTAGACGAGGATCGACACCGACAGCGCCACCGTGCACACGATCATCACCAGGCGGTCGGTCAGCGACCCTCGCACGTAGGCAACGGCGAGCGCCAGCCCGATCGCGATCAGCGTGTCGAGGATCAACAACGGCACCGTCACCGTCAGCGAAGGCCCGAGCCGCGTGGCGAGGATGTGCGAGATCGACTCGTTGGTGCTCCACGACGCGCCGAAGTTGCCGGTCACCACCTGCTTGATGAAAATGCCGAGCTGCACGTAGTACGGCTGGTCGACGCCGAGCTGGCGACGGATGTTCTCGATCTGCTCGGGGCTGCTGATCTTGCCGGCCAGCACGTAGGCCGGGTCGCCGCCGACCCAGTTGAACAGGAAGAACACCAGCAGGATCACGCCGAGCAGCGTCGGGATCATCTGCCACAGCCGTCGAACGATGTACGCGGTCATCCTCGTCACCTCGCTTCGCGCGCTCTGTCGAACGCGCTTGAGTGTTGCATGCGGCCCCATGCCGCGCCTCGCGGATCGCTCCCGGCCGGGAACGACGCGCAAGGCGCGGGCTTCAAGGCTCGCGCGGTTCGTCGGGGGATCTGTCCCCGCGTCCCGCGCTTTCTTTCTCCACTCCTCCTCGCTACTCCTTGATGTCCAGATACTGCCACTCGGCGTGCAGTATCGGATGTTTCTTGTAGCCTTCCACGCGCGGCTGCACGAGCTGGTTGCGGTAGCGGCTGATCATCAGCCGCCACGTCGCGTACACCTCGGTGATCCGCGTCATGTCCATGTACAGCTTGTCGCGCGCGGGCCCCGGTGGCATTTTCACCGTCTGTTCGTACAGCTTGTCATATTGCGGTATCCGCGCGCAGCCGCTGTTGCTCTGCCCGGTGTTCGGTCCGTACATCAGTTGCATGAAGTTGTCGCCGTCCGGATAGTCGGCGATCCACGACGCAACCCGGCTTTGCAGCTTGCACGCCTTCTCCGCCTTGAGCTGTTCGGGAAACTTGTCCTTGTGGATGTCGATGTGCACGCCGATCGCCTCGAGCGACTTGCTCCACATTTCGTCCTGCTGGCGTCCCAGCGTGTCCGGGCGCGACGACAGTGTCATCGCGAACGGCTTGCCGTCCGGCAGGTTACGCCATCCGTCGGCGCCTTTGCGGTATCCGAAATAATCGAGCAGCGCATTGGCGGTCTTCGGATCATAGGCATTGAGCGGCTGCCAGCCGTCGACGTGGCCGACGACGCCCGGCGGGATCGGGTAGGTCGCCTCCACCGCCTGGCCGTTGCGGATGACCCTGATCTCCTCGGCGACGTTGTAGCTCATAGCCACTGCGCGGCGCAGCGCGATGTGCGGCAGCGACATGCCGCCCCACACCGGGTCCTCCATGTTCCAGTACGTGTAGCTGATCTCCGGGTCGACGATCCGCGACAGTTGAATACCCTTTTGCGCGTATTCCGGCCGCAGCTTGTCGCCGTCGAGCACGTTCGGCGCGAGCGGTCCCTCGAGATTCATGATGTCGAGCTCGCCGTTCTGGAAAGCGAGCAGCCGCGACTGGTCCTCTTCCATGATGCTGATCTCGACGCGGCCGATGATCGGCATCCGCTTGCCCTTCATCTCTGCGATGATTTTCTGGTCGGCGGGGTCCTCCGACGTGAAGTTCCAGGTAAAGCCCCGATAGTCGGGATTGGCGAGCAGCACGATCTTCGAGCTGTGTACCCATTCGCCGAGCATGTACGGGCCGGTGCCGACCGGATTGGACATGATGCGCCCGTCCACACCCGCGTACAGGTCGACGACTTCGCGCGCGACCGCCGACGTGGGCTCGTGCGCCAGCACGTACGGCAGGTTGTAGTCGGTCTGCGTCAGGCGAATGCGCAGCGTGTAGCGGTCGATCGCCTCCAGCCCTGCGATCTTCGTGTCGTAATCGAACTTGCCGGTTTTGCTGGCGGCGGCAGCGAGCGCATCGAGGCCGACGATCTTGCCTTCGACCAGGAATGTCCACGGCGACTTGATCTTCGGATCGGCCAGCCGCTTCATCTCGTAGATGTAGTCGTCGACCGTCAGCTCGCGGCGCTTGCCCTTGAACGCCGGATCGGGCGTGAAATAGATGCCCTTTTTGAGCTTGATCGTGTACGTGCGTCCATCGTCGGTGACCACCGGCATGTCCGCGGCGGATTGCGGCACGACTTTGGAGGGCCGCGCGAGGTAATCATACGTATAGAGTGTTTCGAAGACCGCCTGCTCCACCGACGCCGAATAGAGATCGTTCGCCGCCGCCGGGTCGAAACCGGTTTCGGCCGCCGGAAACACGTCGCGGACGACCTTGTTCATGTCGGCGGCCGCGTGCGCGCACGCCGGCACCCAGGCGGCCAGCGCGATGCACGCGGCG
>DATCFA010000381.1:0-8615 GCA_036509805.1 Casimicrobiaceae bacterium | reverse complement strand
GGCGGCGGCGACGTTGTGCCGATCGGCGATCCCGAGGACGACGAAGGCTACGGCGATGAGGATGAGGACGAGGACGAGGACGACGAAGAAGAAGAGGACGACGACGAGGAGCCGTAGCAGGTCAGCGGCGTCGGTCAGGCCGGTTCTGCACCGAGCTTTTTGCTCAGCAGCGCATTGACTTCCGCCGGATTGGCCTTGCCGCGGCTTGCGGCCATCGCCTTGCCGACCAGCGCGTTGAACGCCTTTTGCCTGCCCGCACGGTATTCGGCCACGATCGCCGGGTTGGCGGCGAGCACGCCGTCGACGATCGCCGCGATGGCGCCGCTGTCGGAGATCTGCCGCAGGCCGCGCGCGTCGATGATCGCGTCGACGCTGCCTTCGCCATTGCACAGCGCGTCGAATACATCCTTCGCCATTTTTCCGGACAACGTGGCGTCGCGGATGCGCGCGACAAGTTGCGCGAGCGCATGCGCGGGCACCGGCGAATCGGCAATGTCGGCGCCTGCACGGTGCAGCGCGGCGGCGAGCTCGCCGTGCATCCAGTTCGCCACCAGCCTGGCACCCGCCGCGTCGGCTACCGGCAGCGCAGCCATCGCCGCCTCGAAATAGCGCGCACTGTCGCGCGATGATGTCAGCGCCGCGGCGTCCTGTACGCCGAGCGTGTAGTGCGCAACGATTCGCGCCTGCATCGCCTGCGGCAGCTCGGGCATCGCCGCGCGGACTTCGGCGATCCACGCGTCGCTGATCGCCAGCGGCGGCAGGTCGGGATCGGGGAAGTAGCGGTAGTCCTGCGCATCTTCCTTGCTGCGCATCGGCCGCGTCTCGTCGTTGTCCGAATCGTAGAGGCGCGTTTCCTGCACGACGCGGCCGCCATCCTCGATCAGCTCGACCTGGCGGCGTACTTCGAACTCGATCGCCTTCTCGAGAAAGCGGAAGCTGTTGAGGTTCTTGATTTCGCAGCGCGTGCCGAGCGCAGCCTGGCCGCGCGGGCGCAACGACACGTTGGCGTCGCAGCGGAAGCTGCCTTCCTGCATGTTGCCGTCGCAGATGTCGATCCAGCGCACCAGCGTGTGCAGCGTTTTCGCGTAGGCGACCGCTTCGGCGGCGCTGCGCATGTCGGGCTCGGTGACGATTTCGAGCAGTGGCGTGCCGGCGCGGTTGAGATCGATGCCGGTCATGCCGCTGAAATCCTCGTGCAGCGATTTGCCGGCATCCTCCTCGAGGTGCGCGCGTGTCAGTTGCACGGTCCTTTGCGCGTCGCCAAATGCAAACGTGATGCTGCCGCCCTGGACGACCGGGATTTCGTACTGCGAGATCTGGTAGCCCTTGGGCAGGTCGGGATAGAAATAATTCTTGCGCGCGAACACGCTGCGCGGATGGATCGCGCCACCTACGGCGACGCCGAAACGGATCGCGCGCAGCACGGCACCACGGTTCAGCACCGGCAGCACGCCGGGCAGCGCGATGTCCACCGCCGACGCCTGCGCGTTGGGCGGTGCGCCGAACGCCGTGGACGCGCCCGAGAAGATCTTCGACGCCGTCGACAGTTGCGTGTGCGTTTCGAGACCGATCACCACTTCCCAGCGATCGTGCAGCGCATCGGCGTGTGCGCTCATTGCCAGGCCTCGGGTGCACGCGCGTGCCAGTCGGTGACCTGCTGGTACTGGTGGGCGATGTTGATGAGGCGCGCCTCGCGAAAATGATTGGCCTGGATCTGCAGCCCGATCGGCAGTCCGCCGCGCGTGAATCCGCAGGGGATGGAAATCGCCGGCGCGCCGGTCAGGTTGCCGGCGATCGTGAAGATGTCGTTCAAATACATCTGTACCGGATCGCTGCTTTTCGCGCCGAACTCGAACGCCGCCGACGGCGTCGTCGCGCCCATGATCACGTCGCACTGCGCGAACGCGCGCTGGAAATCGTCGGCGATCAGACGCCGCACCTGCTGCGCCTTCAGGTAGTACGCGTCGTAGTAGCCGTGCGACAGAACATAGGTGCCGATGAGAATGCGGCGCTTGACTTCGGCGCCGAAGCCCTCGGCGCGCGACTTCTCGTAGAGCTCGAGCAGGCTGTCGTATTCCGCCGCGCGGTGGCCGTAGCGGACGCCGTCGAAGCGCGACAGGTTCGACGAGGCTTCCGCGGGCGCGATCACGTAGTAGACCGGCACCGACAGCCGCGATGCGGGGAGCTCGATGTCCAGTGTCATCGCCCCGAGCTTGCGATACTCGGCGAGCGCGCCGTCGATCGCCGCAGCGACTTCGGTGTCGATGCCGGCGCCGAAATATTCGCGCGGCAGCCCGATGCGCAATCCGGCGAGCGGCTGCGCGAGCTCGCGCGTGTAGTCTTCGCGCGGACGCGCGAGCGATGTCGCGTCGCGCGGATCGTGTCCTGCCATCGCGTTCAGCATCAGCGCGCAATCCTGCGCGGTGCGCGCGAACGGCCCGGGTGTATCGAGGCTCGACGCGAACGCGATTAGGCCGTAGCGCGAGCACACGCCGTACGTCGGCTTCAATCCGCAGATGCCGGTCAGCGCCGCCGGCTGGCGAATGGAGCCGCCGGTATCGGTGCCGGTGGCGGCGGGAACGAGACGCGCGGCAACCGCGGCCGCCGAGCCGCCGGAGCTGCCGCCCGGGACGAAGGCGGTGTTCCACGGGTTGTGCACCGGACCGAAGAACGATGTCTCGTTCGACGAGCCCATCGCGAACTCGTCCATGTTGGTCTTGCCGACGAGCACGCTGCCTGCGCGCTTCAATCCGGCGACGACAAACGCATCGTACGGTGCGGTGAATTGCGAGAGCATCCGCGAGCCGCACGTGGTGCGCAGGCCATCGGTCATCAGTACGTCCTTGTGCGCGATCGGCACGCCGGTCAACGCGCCGGCGCCGCCTTGCGCGCGCAGCGCATCGGCGGCGCGCGCCTGCGCGAGCGCGCCTTCGCCGTCGACGGTGACGAACGCGTTGAGCGCCGGTTGCGCGCGCTCGATGCGCGCGAGCAGTTCCGTCGTGACCTCGACGGAAGACACGCGCTTCGCCGCAAGCGATGCGGACAGTCCGGCGAGCGTGTCGAGGACGGGGTTCATCGGCGCTGGCATCGCGCTACTCGACGACACGCGGCACGAGGTAGAGGCCGTCCTCGGTGAGCGGCGCCAGCGGTTGGTAGCGCGCGCGCATGTCGGCCTCGGTGACCGCGTCGTCGCGCAGCGGCATCGTCATGTCCTGCGCGTGCGACATCGGCACGATGCCCGTGGTGTCGACGGCATTGAGCTCGTTGATCATCGCGAAAATCGCATCGAGCTTGACGCGTACGTCGGCTGCCTCGCCGGCGCTGATCTCGATGCGCGCGAGATGGGCGATGCGCTCGATGTCTTGCAGGGACAAGGTCATGGGAGGGCGAAGGGGCGCGGACAGCGGACAATCCCCGGTGCTTTTGAAAGGCGGGGGAAAACGGCCGTTTTTCGCGCTTTATCAATGCGAAACGAGCGTCGTAGAGTATCATGAGCGCCTCCAAAACAGGCACCGGGAACCTCGCTTTTGCGAGGTGTTATCGTCGCCTTCGCCCAATACTCGGCAGATCCCGCTTAAATGTTCGATTTTTTCAAAGGTTACTTCTCCAGCGATCTCGCGATCGACCTCGGTACTGCCAACACGCTGATCTACGTGCGTGGCAAGGGCATCGTGCTCGACGAGCCGTCGGTGGTGGCGATCCGCCAGGAGGGCGGCCCCAATGGCAAGAAGGTGATCCAGGAAGTGGGGCTCGCCGCCAAGCAGATGCTGGGGCGCACGCCGGGCAACATCACGGCCATCCGCCCGATGAAGGACGGTGTCATCGCCGACTTCACCGTCACCGAGCAGATGCTGAAGCAGTTCATCAAGAAGGTGCTCGATTCGCGGCTGTTTTCGCCGAGCCCGAGGATCATCATCTGCGTGCCCTGCGGGTCGACGCAGGTCGAGCGCCGCGCCATCCGCGAATCGGCGCTCGGTGCCGGCGCGTCCAAGGTCTACCTGATCGAGGAACCGATGGCCGCGGCCATCGGCGCCGACCTGCCGATTTCCGACGCCACCGGCTCGATGGTCGTCGACATCGGCGGCGGCACCACCGAGGTCGGCGTGATCTCGCTGGGCGGGATGGTCTACGCGGGCAGCGTGCGCGTGGGCGGCGACAAGTTCGACGAGGCCATCGTCAACTACATCCGCCGCAACTACGGAATGCTCATCGGCGAGACCACCGCCGAAACCATCAAGAAGACGATCGGCTCCGCGTTTCCCGGTTCCGAAGTCAAGGAAATGGAAGTCAAGGGACGCAACCTCGCCGAAGGCATTCCGCGCAGCTTCACCGTGTCGTCGAACGAGATCCTCGAGGCGCTGACCGACCCGCTCAACAGCATCGTGTCGGCAGTCAAGAGCGCACTCGAGCGCACGCCACCCGAGTTGGGCGCCGACATCGCCGATCGCGGCATGGTGCTGACGGGCGGCGGCGCGCTGCTGCGCGACTTGGACCGTCTGCTGATGGAAGAGACCGGCCTGCCGGTGATTGTTGCCGACGATCCGCTGACCTGCGTGGTGCGCGGCTGCGGCAGGGCGCTGGAGAACATGGAAACGCTCTCCACCATCTTCACCACCGACTAGCGGCGTTGCCGTGACGGTGACCGCATCGCCCGCGTGGCAAGCCCGCCCGGCGGGAGCTCGGTCGAACGCGAGTTTGCATTTGCGCGGGATCCGGCTGGCGGTACCTCGGTCGTCGCTCAGACACGCTTCGCGAACTCGCTTTGGACCGAGATACCGCCAGCCGGATCGGCCACGCAGCGCCGACCGCTGACGCCCATGCTGCACACCGATCCACCGCCGTTCTTCCATCGCGGCCCGAGCCCGCTCGCGCGGCTGTCGTTTTTCGCGCTGCTGTCCATTGCGCTGCTGTTCGCCGATACCCGTTTCCGCTACCTCGAGGGCATCCGCTATGGCGTTACCACGGTGATCGCGCCGCTGCAGCGCGCCGTCCAGTGGCCGGCGGAGGCGGCTTCGTACGTGGCGTCCTATTTCGCGTCCAAGCGCGAGCTTTCGGCCGAGAACACCGCGCTCAAGAACCTGCTGCTGATGCAGGGACCAGCGCTGCAAGGCGCGTCGCGCGTCGAGGTGGAGAACCGCAAGCTGAAGGCGCTGCTCGACGTGCACAGCCAGCATGCGACGGCGGCGTCGGTGGCGGTCGAGGTGCTGTTCAGCGGGCGCGATCCGTTTTCGCAGAAGGTATTCGTCGGCAAGGGCGTCGATGCCGGCATCAAGCCCGGCGAGGCGGTGATCGACGAGTCGGGCGTCGTGGGCCAGGTGACGCGTGCATTCGCGTCGATGTCCGAGGTGACGCTTTTGACCGACAAGGACCACGCGGTGCCGGTCAAGAACGCGCGCACCGGTGTGCGCAGCGTGCTGTATGGCGCGGGCACCGGACGGCCGCTGGAGCTGCGCTTCATTCCACCTTCCGCCGACGTGCAGGTCGGCGACCGGCTGGTGACATCCGGGCTCGACGGCATCTATCCGGCGGGCCTCGCCGTGGCGCGCGTCGATACGGTGGAGCGCGATACCGGACAGATATTCGCTGCGATCGGCTGCTCGCCGCTGGCAGGTGTCGATCGCAGTGAACAACTGCTGGTGCTGGGCGAGACCGCGACGATGCCGCCGCGGCCGGATGAACCCGCGGGCACCGACGCCGCGCGCAAGCCGGTGCGCGGCAAGGGACGCCGCGGCGGATAAGCCGCGCGACGATCATGCCTACGTTCGCCGCGCGTCCCGAGGAAATTCTCAAGCCCGCACATCCGTGGTTCATCGCGTTCACGATGCTCGCTGGCTTCGTCGCCAACCTGATGCCGGTGGCCGGCTATGCGGCGATGCTGAAGCCCGATTTCCTGGCGCTCGTCATCCTCTACTGGTGCATCCAGGAGCCACGGATGATGGGCGTGGGCTTCGCGTGGTTCGCCGGACTCTTCATGGACGTGGCGGATGCGACGTTGTTCGGCCAGCACGCGCTCGCCTACGCGGTGCTCGCGTATTCCGCCGAATATTTTCGCCGCCGCGTACTGCGCTTCACGCTGTGGCAGCAGGCGGCGCAAGTGGCGGTTCTGCTGCTGTTCTGCGCGGTGCTGGTGCTGCTGGTGCGCGTCGTCGGTGGCTCGCCGCTGCCGCACTGGACTTACTTCGTGTCGCCGCTGGTCGGTGCGCTGGTGTGGCCGCTGCTGTCGGTGCTGCTGCAGCGTCCGCAGCGCCCGGCGCGCTCGTCGGCAAAGCGCTAGCCGATGTTCGGCCGCTTCCTTGCACGCCGCCGCCGCTTCCGCGAATCGCGCAGTTTCGACGAGCCCGAACTGCGCAACCGCGAGCGTGACCTGTTCCTGTTCAAGCGGCGGCTCGGGTTCGCTGCCGTGCTGGTCGTGCTGGGCTTCGGCGGACTCGTCGCGCGCTTCGTGCAGCTCCAGGTCGTCGAACACAGCCATTTCCAGACGCTCGCGGAGACCAACCGCATCGCCATCTTGCCGGTGGCGCCCAACCGCGGCGTGATCACCGACCGCAACGGCATCGTGCTGGCGCAGAGCTATTCGGCGTACACGCTGGAAATCACGCCGTCGCGCGTGGCGAATCTCGACGCGACGATCGACGCGCTGTCCGACATCATCGAGGTGAGTGATCGCGACCGCAAGCGGCTGCACAAGCTGATCGAGGAAACCAGGAATTTCGAGAGCGTGCCGCTGCGCACCAAGCTGACCGACGACGAGGTCGCACGCTTCGCGGTGAACCGCTACCGTTTCCCGGGCGTCGAGATCAACGCGCGACTGTTCCGCCAGTATCCGTACGGTCCGCTGGCATCGCACGTCGTCGGCTACATCGGACGCATCAACGACCGCGATGTCGAGCGCATCGACGACTGGGACGAGGTCACCAACTACAAGGGAACGGACTATATCGGCAAGGCGGGCATCGAGCTCGCGTACGAGCGGCAGCTGCATGGGCGCACCGGCAACGAGGAGGTCGAGGTCGACGCGTCGGGGCGCGCGGTGCGGACGCTGTCGCGCAAGCCGCCGACATCGGGTGACAACGTCGCGCTGACCATCGACATCGAGCTGCAGAAGGCGGCGGAAGAGGCATTCGGCGACCACCGTGGCGCGCTGGTGGCCATCGATCCGCGCAACGGCGAAGTACTGGCGTTGGTGTCGAAGCCGGGCTTCGACCCCAATCTCTTCGTCGACGGCATCGACGCCACGAGCTGGCAGGAGTTGAACGAATCGCCGGACAAGCCCTTGCTCAACCGTCCGCTGCGCGGCGCGTATCCGCCAGGATCGACGATCAAGCCGTTTCTGGCGCTCGCGGCGCTGGAGTCGGGCAAGCGCACGCCGTCGCAGGCGATCTTCGATCCGGGCTACTACCAGATTCCGGGCCAGTCGCACCGTTACCGCGATGACAAGCCGGGCGGCCACGGCATGGTCGACATGTTCAAGTCCCTCGTCGTGTCGTGCGACACCTACTACTACACACTGGCGGGCGAAACCGACATCGACGACACCGCGCGCTTTTTGTCGCAGCTCGGCTTCGGCGCGAAGACCGGCATCGACATCGACGGCGAGCTCTCGGGCATCCTGCCGTCGCGTGCGTGGAAGCGTGAGCGCTACGGCGCGAACGGCAAGTGGTACCTGGGCGACTCGATCTCCGCCGGGATCGGCCAGGGCTACAACGCGTTCACGCCGCTGCAGCTCGCGCACGCGATCGCCACGCTGGCGAACGACGGCGTCGCTTATCCGCCGCACCTGCTGCGGGCGATCAACGGCAGCGAGGACGCCGCGCGTGCGATTGTCGATGCGCACCCGACGGTCATCCCGCTGAAGGCCGCGAACCTCGCGCTGATCAAGAGCGCGCTCGTCGGGGTCAACCGCGAAGGCACCGGGCGCGAGGCGTTCATCGGTGCCGGCTACACCAGTGCCGGCAAGACCGGCACCGCGCAGGTCTATTCGCTGCGCGGCGAGAAATACTCGGAGAAGAAGGTCGACGAAAGACTGCGCGACCATGCGTGGTTCATCGCCTACGCGCCAGCCGACCACCCGCGGATCGCCGTGGCGGCGCTGGTCGAGAACGGCGGCTTCGGCGCATCCGCCGCGGCGCCGATCGTGCGTCGCGTGTTCGATTACTGGCTCACCGGCGCCAGGTCGTCGCCGGTACCCGACGTGCCGGCGCCTGTCGGCGACGACGAAAGCGACTGACGAGTGAACGCGCTCGAACTCTGGTCGCGCGCCTGGGAAGGACTCACGCGGCGCATCGACTCGTTGCTGTTCACCGCGGCGCTCGCCATCGTGCTGGTGGGCCTCGTCACGCTTTATTCGGCCACCGACCAGAGCATGGCGCGCATCGAGAGCCAGTTGATGAGCCTCTGTTTTGCGCTGTTCCTGATGTGGGTCGTCGCCAACATCGCACCGGAGAAGCTCGCGCGCATCGCCGTGCCGCTGTACATCCTCGCGGTCGCGTTGCTGGTCGCCGTCGCGCTGTTCGGCACCGTCGTCAACGGTTCGCGGCGCTGGCTCAACGTCGGCGTGGCGCGCTTCCAGCCGTCCGAGCTGATGAAGATCGCATTGCCGCTGATGCTCGCATGGT
>DATCFA010000380.1:0-14683 GCA_036509805.1 Casimicrobiaceae bacterium | reverse complement strand
CCTGCAGTTCGGCTACACGCAGAACAAGGGTGACTTCGGTGGCGGCGCCGGCGGCTACAAGCTCGACGAATCGATGGGTACGCTGTACGCGGGCTGGGGGCGCGGCCCGGTGTGGCTCGGCGCGTCCGCATTCGCGGGCAGCCTCGATTTCCGCGACGTTCACCGCAATATCCAGATCCTCACCGACAACCGCGTCGAGCAAGGCAACACGAAGGGCACGCAGTACGGCGCGCGGCTGATGGGCGGCTACTGGTTCCAGTACCGCGACTGGGTGCACGGGCCGGTGGCGAACGTCACCTACCAGCAGGTGATCGTCGACGAGTTTTCCGAACAGGGCGACGACAGCACCGCGTTGACCTACGGCCGGCAGAAGCGCGAGTCGCTCGAGACCGGGCTCGGCTGGCAACTTTCGGGACAGCTCGGCGCCGTGCGCCCGTTCGCCCGCGCGACGTGGCAATACGAAGCGAAGGACGACGCGCGCGCGATTGAGGCAACGCCGGTGGGCCTCGGGGGAACGTACAGCGTCGGCACCTACCAGCCCGACAACAGCTACGCGTTGTTCAACCTGGGTGCAAGCACCGACTTCGGCAAGGTGACCGGCTACATTTCGGGGACCACCACCGCGGCGAAAAGCGATGGCAACTACTGGGCCGTCACCGTCGGCCTGCGCGTTCCGATCTGACGCGCCGCCTGCAACCTCGCGTGCCCTTCAGCGGTTGTCCTCGCTCTTGCCGCGCTCGGCTTCGTAGAAACGGCTGGCGGTGTTGACCTTGCTGTGCCGCAGTTCGACGGCAACGTCGTTGTACGTGTAGGCGACGCGGAAGATCTCGAGGATCGGCGCTCCGGCACGCAAGCGCAGCACCGCCGCGGCGGCGCGATCGGCCGCCGCGGCGCGCAGGCGCTCGTTGGCGCGCACGACGTTGATCCCGTAGCGCGTCTGGTAAAGGCTGTAGATCGTGCTGTCGCGTGTGCGGAACCGGTGCTCGGTGAGATCCGGGAACCGCGCCGCCGCCACGACGATCGTGTCGTGGACGACGGGCTCGCCGGCGAGGCGCAACAGGTTGGTGACGACGAAAACCCCGGCCCCACGCTCGATGCCCAATTGTTGCGCCTGCTGCGCATCCGCGCGCGCGCGCGCGAAGCGCAGCAACTCGGGACGCGGCAACTCGCGCCCACCATCGGCATCGACGATGTGGAAGAAATGGAAGCGGTTGCGCGCAGGACCGTGCGCCGCGACGAACGTGCCGAGCCCCTGCCGGCGTATCAGGATCTTCTCGGCGACGAGCTCGTCGATCGCCTTGCGCAACGTACCGATGCTGACGCCGCAGCGCGCGGCGAGCCGCGCCTGGTCGGGAATGGCCTCGCCCGATTTCCATTCGCCGGCGATCAGCGCGGCGGTGATCGCCGACTTGACCGCCCTGAAGCGCAGCACGCCGGCGTCGGGATCGACGACCAGCACGTCCTCGGAAAGCTTCGCCCGCACGCGCGCCAGTCGGTTGTTCATCGTCGCCCATCCGTATGCACCGCCCGCGAGGCGCCGGTCGCGCTCGTGGCGCGTAGCGTCCTCCGGTCCCGCCCTATGCAGATCATCTATATGAGCTGGTTGACATCATAGCAAACTGCGCCTAGATTGCGTGGTTCCCGGCGCTGCTGCCGCAGCGCGCCGGTCCCACGAAGGAGTGACAGCAGATGATCGATTTTGTCGTGCATGACGAGGGCGACTCCGCCGGCGTCGTCGTCGTCGAAGGCATCAAGGCGGGGAAGCAGCTTTCCGGCTGGATCATGGACCAGGACAAGGATCTGTCCATCAAGGCGCTGTCGGACATCCCGATCGGGCACAAGCTCGCCATCAAGGAACTGAAGGCCGACGACACCGTCATCAAGTACGGCGTCGACATCGGCCGCACGATCGCCCCCATCAAGGTCGGCGAGCACCTGCACGTGCACAACGTCAAGACCAAGCGCTGGTAGAAAGAAAAACATGAACCTCGACAACGCCACGTTCCGTGGCTACAGGCGCGACAACGGCCGTGCCGGCGTGCGCAATCACGTCATCGTCATTCCCGTCGACGACATCTCGAATGCCGCCGCCGAAGCCGTCGCCAACAACATCAAGGGAACGCTCGCCATCCCCCACCCGTACGGGCGGCTGCAGTTCGGCGCCGACCTCGAGCTGCATTTCCGCACGCTGATCGGCACCGGCAGCAATCCCAACGTCGCCGCCGTCATCGTCATCGGCATCGAGCCGCAATGGACCAAACGCGTCGTCGACGGCATCGCTGCCACCGGCAAGCCGGTGCAGGGCTTCTGGATCGAGCAGAACGGCGATCACGCGACGATCGCCGCCGCGTCGCGCAAGGCCAAGGAATTCGTCCACTACGCGACGGCGCTGCACCGCATCGAGTGCCCGCTGTCCGACCTGTGGGTGTCGACCAAATGCGGCGAGTCCGACACGACGTCCGGCTGCGGGTCCAACCCCACGGTCGGCAATGCGTTCGACAAGCTCTACCCGCACGGCACGACACTGTGCTTCGGCGAGACAACTGAACTGACTGGCGGTGAGCATTTGGTGGCCGCGCGTTGTGCGACGCCCGCAGTGCGTGAGCAGTTCATGGCGATGTTCAACCGCTACCAGGACGTCATCAACCGCTTCAAGACGAGCGACCTGTCCGATTCGCAGCCGACCAAGGGCAACATCGAAGGCGGCCTGACGACGATCGAGGAAAAGGCGCTGGGCAACATCCAGAAGATCGGCCGCCAGTGCAAGGTCGACGGCGTGCTGGACAAGGCCGAGACGCCGACGAAGCCCGGGCTGTGGTTCATGGACTCGTCGTCGGCCGCCGCCGAGATGGTGACGCTGTGCGCGGCGTCCGGCTACGTCGTGCACTTCTTCCCCACCGGCCAGGGCAATGTCGTGGGCAATCCCATCCTGCCCGTCATCAAGCTGTGCGCGAACCCGCGCACCGTACGCACGATGGGCGAGCACATCGATGTCGACGTGTCGGCGCTGTTGCGCCGCGAGATGTTGCCTGACGCCGCGGGCGACAAGCTGCTAGAGTGCATGTTCGCCACCGCGAATGGCCGCTGGACCGCTGCCGAAGTGCTCGGCCACCGCGAATTCGTGCTGACACGCCTGTACGAAAGCGCGTAGGCGCATCGCCAGAGCCTTTTTCGCCAATCCGCTGCCGGCAGCCCTTCCCCACACACACCGGTGGAGAAGAGGGGCGCCGGCGCGCTGCAACCCGAGGAGAACACCATGAAGCCCTACACCTTGCTGGCGGCCGCTGCTGTCGCCGTGATCACCGTTGCCAGCGCGCTGCCCGCCGCCGCGGAAGTGAGCGAGCTCAATCTTGCAAGGGAGTACGGCATCAGCTACCTGCCGCTGATGATCATGGAAGACCAGAAGCTGATCGAGAAGGCGGCGGCCGCGGCCGGCGTGCCCAACCTCAAGGTCACGTGGGCGCAGTTCGCCGGCGGCAACGTGATGAACGACGCACTGCTGTCGGGCAGCCTCGACTTCGCCGCCGGCGGCGTCGGCCCGTTCGTCACGCTGTGGGCGAAGACGCGCGGCAACTACAACGTCAGGGCCGCGGCGGCGCTCAACTCGATGCCGCTCTACCTCAACAGCAACAATCCGAAGGTGAAGACCATCAAGGACTTCACCGACAACGACAAGATCGCGCTGCCGGCCGTCAAGGTGTCGATCCAGGCGGTGACGCTGCAGATGGCCGCCGAGCAGGCGTTCGGACCCGGCCAGCAGAACAAGCTCGATCACCTGACGGTGTCGATGAGCCATCCGGACGCGCAGATCGCGCTGATGTCGGGCTCGAGCGAGATCACCGGCCACTTCACGTCGCCGCCGTTCCAGTTCAACGAGCTCAAGAAGCCTGGGATCCACCGCGTGCTCAATTCGTATGACGTGCTGGGGGGTCCCGCCACGTTCAACGTCGTGTGGACGTCGTCGAAGTTTCACGACAACAATCCGAAGGTCTACGCGGCGTTCGTCAAGGCGCTCGACGAAGCCGAGGCGATGGTCAACAACGATCATCGCGCCGCCGCCGCAACCTACCTGCGGATGACCAAGGACAAGAGCAGCGTCGACGACATCGTCAAGATGCTCGAGGACCCGACGGTGAAATTCACGACGACGCCGAACAACATGATGAAGTACGTCGACTTCATGTACAAGGTCGGTTCGATCAAGGCCAAGCCCGCGTCGTGGAAGGAAATGTTCTTCCCCAACATACAGAGCCTGCCGGGTAGCTGAGCGGCCTTTCGCGCGAGCGCACGCCGTGCATCCGACGCCCTGTCGATTCCGCGCGCGTCGATGGCTGCCGTGACCATTCCCGGTGCGGCGCAGTCGCCTGCCGCGTTGACCAGCGGCGCGACGCCTGCCACCGCCAGGCTGCCGGCGCCGCAACTCGACGTGCGCGGCGTCACGCTGCAGTACAAGACCGCCGAGCACCTCGTCACCGCGACGTATCGCGTGGACTTCCGGGTCTACAAATCCGACCGCTACGTGCTGCTCGGCCCGTCGGGCTGCGGCAAGTCGACGCTGCTGAAGGCGGTCGGCGGCTACATGATGCCGTCGGAAGGACAGATTCACCTCAACGGCAAGCCCGTCACGCGTCCGGGGCCCGACCGCATGATGGTGTTCCAGGAGTTCGACCAGTTGCTGCCGTGGAAGACCGTCAAGGAAAACGTGATGTTCCCGATGCTCGCGTCGCGCAAATATCCGCCGCGCGCCGCACTCGACAAGGCGATGCACTATATCGAGAAGGTCAACCTGACGCCGTTCGCCGACCATCATCCGCACCTGCTGTCCGGCGGCATGAAGCAGCGCGTCGCGATCGCGCGCGCAATGGCGATGGAGCCCGAAGTGCTGCTGATGGACGAGCCGTACGCAGCACTCGACGCGCTGACGCGACGCAAGATGCAGGACGAGCTTTTGCAACTGTGGGACGACACGCATTTCACCGTGCTGTTCGTCACCCATTCGATCGCCGAAGCCGTCAAGTGCGGCAGCCGCATCCTGCTGCTGTCGCCGCATCCGGGACAGGTCAAGGCCGAGCTCGCGAGCGTGCCGCGCGCCGCTCAGGATTCGGCCGCGGCGAAGGAGCTCGAATTGCGCATTCACGACATGCTGTTCAGCGACGCCATCGAGGACACGGAGGTCCCGCATGGCTGACATCGACGCGATTCTCGTCGCGCGGCCGGAAATCCACCGCGAGCTGCTGGACTCGGCCGCCTTCGGCGTCGTCGTGCAGCCGTTGTCGACGTTCGAGCGCCTCTACAACCTATCGTGGCTGCGCAAGACGCTGATCCTGATCGTGCTGGCGCTGGCGTGGGAAATCGGCGCGCGCCTGCTCAACAACGACCTCCTGCTGCCGTCGTTCTCGGAGACACTGAAGGCGCTGTTCGCCGGCATCGCCAGCGGCGAGATCCTCATCAAGACGTGGTCGTCGCTCAAAGTGCTGCTGATGGGCTACACGGCGGGCATCCTGCTCGCCGCGGTGCTGACGGCGTTCAGCATCTTCTCGCGCATCGGCACCGACTTCCTGGAAACGCTGACGGCGATGTTCAATCCGCTGCCGGCCATCGCGCTGTTGCCAATCGCGCTGATCTGGTTCGGCCTGGGCAACGGCAGTCTCGTATTCGTGCTCGTGCATTCGGTCGTGTGGGCGGTGACGCTCAACACGCATTCCGGGTTCCTCGCGGTGTCCAACACGCAGCGGATGGTCGGGCGCAATTGCGGGCTGTCCGGGCTCGGTTACGTCACGAAAATCCTCATCCCCGCGGCGTTCCCGTCGATCATCACCGGCCTCAAGATCGGCTGGGCGTTCGCGTGGCGCACGCTGATCGCGTCCGAGCTGGTGTTCGGCGTCAGTTCCGGGTCGGGCGGCCTCGGCTGGTACATCTACGAGAACAAGAACGCACTGGAGATTCCCAGCGTGTTCGCCGGCCTGTTGACGGTGATCGTCATCGGGCTCGTCGTCGAGAACCTGATCTTCCGCGTGATCGAGCAGCGCACCGTGCGCCGCTGGGGGATGCAGGCCTGATGCGCTGCGCACACGGGCGCTGAGCATGCAGCGCATCGTCATCACTGAATTCATGGACGGCGCCGCCGTGGATTCGCTGCATGCAGCGTTCGACGTGCTGTATGCGCCAGCGCTCGTCGACCAGCCGGCCGGATTGCGCGCCGCGGTCGCGCCCGCCGACGCGCTGATCGTGCGCAACCGCACCGAAGTGAACGCGGCGCTGCTCGACGCAGCACCACGGCTGGCCGTCGTCGGGCGCCTCGGCGTGGGGCTCGACAACATCGACGTCGCCGCCTGCCGCGCGCGCAACATCGACGTGATTGCGGCCACCGGCGCCAACGCGCTCGCCGTCGCAGAGTACGTGATGTGTACCGCGATGCTGCTGCTGCGCGGCGCGTATGTCGCCGGTACCGAGGTGGCAGCGGGCAAGTGGCCGCGCGCGAAACTGTCGGAAGGTCGCGAAATCGGCGGCAAGTGCCTGGGCCTCGTCGGCTTCGGCGGCATCGGCCGGCTGGTGGCGACACTCGCGCACGCGCTCGGCATGCGCGTGGTCGCGCACGATCCGGCCATCAGTGCCGGCGATCCGTTGTGGGCGCAGCACGCGGTCACACCGCTCGCGCTGGATGCGCTGTTCGCCGCTGCCGATGTGGTCAGCCTGCACGTGCCGCTGCAGGACACGACGCGCAACCTGGTGGGGGCAGAGCGGCTTGCGCTGATGAAGCGCGACGCGGTGCTCATCAACACGTCGCGCGGCGGCATCGTCGACGAAGCGGCGCTCGCGACGGCGCTCAAGGAAGGACGCCTGGGCGGTGCGGCGCTCGATGTCTACGCCGCCGAGCCGCTCGCCGCGGGCTCGCCGCTCGCCGATGCGCCGAATCTCGTGCTGACGCCGCACATCGCCGGCGTCACCGCCGAATCCAACGTACGCGTCAGCTGCCTGATCGCACAGCGCGTGACCGCTGCGCTGCAGGCTACGCACGCGCGCCCGCGCGCGAATGCGCGTTAGCTCCGGCGCGCTCGCCCACACATCGATGGACGATCACGCGCACGCTCGCCATGGCGGGCGTAACGACGCGCCGCCATGCACGCCACGCTGCTGACACTGCCTTTCGACATGCTGTCGCTGATCGCCGCGGCGGCGATCATCCTCGTCGCCTACACGGTGTTCGGATTGACCGGCTTCGGCTCGTCGATCACCGCAGCGCCGTTCCTGGTGCTGCTGTTCCCGCTGCGCTTTGCCGTGCCGATGATGGTAATCCTCGATCTCGTCAGCGCCTCGCTGCTGGCGACGCGCGTCCACCGCCGCGTTTCCTGGCGTGAGCTCGCGCGGCTGCTGCCGTGGGCCGTTGCGGGGATGCTGCTCGGCGTGACGCTGCTGCTGCACGCACCCGAGCGCCCGCTGCTCGCGCTGCTGGGCGTGTTCGTGCTGGCCTATCTCGCGAAGTCGGTGTTCGGCACGCCGCGCCGCGGCGAAACGCCGACCGCGTGGGCGGCGCCGCTCGGCATCGCGGGCGGCATCTTTACCTCGCTCTACGGCACCGGCGGCCCGATCTACACAATCTTTCTTGCCGGGCGGCTGCGCGACACCGGCGTACTGCGCGCAACGATGGCCATGATGATCCTGCTGACGGCGCTGTCGCGCGTCGGCCTCTTCACCGCCGCCGGCTTCTACGCGCAGCCGGGGCTGCTCGCATTGAGCGTGCTGCTGCTACCCGTCGTGATTGGCGGCCTGTGGCTGGGAAGTCACCTGCACCACCGGCTGTCGCCGGCGCGCGTCGTGCAGGCGATCCAACTGGTGCTGTTGGTCGGCGCGCTGAACCTGTTACGGCGCAGCGTGTTCGGATAGCGGCGGCTTCAGTCCGCAGCCAGCAACGATTCCCCCGGCGCGACGCGCGGAAAGCGCACCGGCTCGCGCGCCAGCGCAAGCGCATCGCCTCGCCGGCGCACGATGGTGTACGTCGACGTCGGCAAGTCGCCCGTCTGCGGAAAATCCTCGCGGTAATGCGCGCCGCGTGAATCCTCGCGCGCGAGCGCGGCGGTCGCGATCACCCGGCTGACGTCGATCAGGTTGGCAAGGTTCAGCCAGTCGTGCCAATTCAGGTTGAATCCGCGGTCGCCGTCGGTGACGCCGACACGGCCGAGCTCGCCGCGCAGCGCGTCGAGGCGCGCGAGCGCGCGGCGCAGGCCGTCGGCAGTGCGCAGGATGCCCGCGTCGTTCCACATGCAGTCGAACAACGCGTCGCGCACCGGCTCCAGCGATGCCGGAGATTGCGCGAAGGGCGCTTCGTGATGCGCGACGCTGGCGGCGATCACCGCGGCGTCGGGCGCGCGGAACACGCCTTCGCGGCGCACGTACGCGGCCATCGTCGCACCGGCGATGCCGCCGAACACCGTCGAGTTGGCAACGCCGTTGCCGCCGAGCCGGTTCGCGCCATGCACGCCGCCGGTGTCTTCACCCGCGGCGAACAGCGCCGGCACTTCGGTCGTGCAATCGGGCGCGAACTGCACGCCGCCCATCATGTAGTGCGCGGTGGGCACCACTTCGACGAGGCCGCCGGCCAGGTCGAAGCCGCAATCGGCGCAGCGCTCGACCATGCCCTTGAATTGCCGCCGCACGTTGTCGGCGCCCAGGTGCCGCATGTCGATGTAGACGCCGCCGTTGGGTGACGTGCGTCCCGCGCGCATCTCGGAGTACACGGCGCGCGACACGATGTCGCGCGTCGCGCGCTCGTTGCGCGGATCGTAGTTGTGCATGAAGCGCTCCCGCGCGCCATTGAGAAGGTAGCCACCCGCGCCACGCAGGCCTTCCTCCAGCACGGTGCCCGTCATCCGCGTGTGCGAACCGGCGAGCAACCCGGTCGGATGGAACTGCACCATTTCCATGTCGCGCAGCGGAAGTCCTGCACGCAGCGCCATCGCGAAGCCGTCGCTGGTCTTGTCGCCGGACGGCGTGTGATAGCGGTACATCGTCGGGCCGCCACCGGTGGCGAGCAGCACCGCCTTCGCGCGGACGAACACGAACTCGCCGCGCGGCATGTCGATCATCAGCACGCCGGCGAGTGCCGCGCCGTCCGCCGTGCGCACGAGCTCGATCGCGCGGTGATCCTCCAGCCGTCCGATGTCGCGCGCCCACACCTGCTCGGCGAGCCGGTTGATGATCTCGATGCCGGTCAGGTCGCCCTTGTGCACGGTGCGGTCGAACGTCTGACCGGCGAACGCCTTCTGGTGAACGCTGCCGTCCGCGTTGCGGTCGAAAAAGCAGCCGAGCTCGTTCTCGAGCTCGTGGATGCGCTCGACCGCCTTGCTGCAAAGCGTCCACGCGAGGTCCTGGTCGGCGAGCCACTTGCTGCCCTCGATCGTGTCCATGAAGTGGCGCTCGATCGAGTCGCCTTCGGCGAGCGCGACATTATAGCCGCCCTGCACCATCCGCGTGCACCCGCACTTGCCCAGCAGTCCCTTGACGGCGACGGTGATCGACAGTTCCGGCGCGGCCTGGTGCGCGTGCAGCGCGGCGAAGAGACCTGCGCCGCCGGCGCCGAGAATCAGGATGTCGGTGTCGCGCGTGCGCAGCGCCGGCGTCGTCACGGCTTGACGCCCAGCGACGCCAGCACGCCGGCGCGGCGCGCAGCGGCGTCGTTGCGCACCGTGTCGTAAACGCTGACGCCGGTGCTGTCCATCGCCACCAGCAACGGACCGAAATCGCTGATGGAAAATTTCCACAGCGACTCCGGATTCAGATCGTCCAAGTCGACGTCGTCGATCCGGCGGATCCACGTCGTCTCCAGCGCCGCGGCGCCGCCGACGATGGCGAGATATGCGCCGCCCAGTTCGCGAAACGCCGCCAACGAGCCTTCGCGCAGTCCGCCCTTGCCGATGACGAGGCGCACGCCGTATTGCTGCATCAGCGGCCGCGTGAAGCGCTCCATCCGGTCCGACGTCGTCGTGCCGATGCATACCGGCGCGTAGCCCGCCGGGTTGGCCGAATCGGGCGGAACCTTGCGGACGTTCGGCGCCGTATGGATCACCGCGTGGCCTCGCAAATCGAAGCGCGTCGAGCGGCCGCGGTCGAACAGGTGAATCTGCGTCGCGTCGCGAATGCCGTACAGCGTGCGCTGCAGTGTGACGGTGTCGTTGACGCGAAGGCGCCGCGCCTGTGCCTCATCGACCGGCATGTCGAGTTCGTAATGTGCCATCGTGATCTCTTCGTCAGGTCAAGTGATATCGCCGTATTTCCCGCGACAATCAGCTTTCATTCCACGACCGTTTGCGTCATTCCCGGACAGATTGACGTCATTCCTCGCAGATTGACGTCATCCCCGAACAATTTGCCGTCATCCCCGAACATCTTGCCGTCATTCCCGCGCAAGCGGGAATCCAGTGGCGTTCGCGCAAGACGCTGGATTCCCGCTTTCGCGGGAATGACGGGCGCACGCGCCGCGGTCGAATCCGGCGTCCACGTCACATTCGACCGAGCAAACTTGCCGTCATTCGACCGAGCAACTTGCCGTCATTGCCGAACAGATTGACGTCATTCCTCGCAGATTGCCGTCATCCCCGAACAATTTGCCGTCATCCCCGAACATCTTGCCGTCATTCCCGAACATCTTGCCGTCATTCCCGCGCAAGCGGGAATCCAGCGTCTTGCACGAACGCCACTGGATTCCCGCTTGCGCGGGAATGACGAGAACACGCGCTGCGGCCGAATCCGGCCTCCACGTCACACTTGAGTTCGACGTCCACGTCACACTCAGTAGCCGTACACGACGCCGGCCGGCGTGAACGTCGCGCTCGCGCGACGCGCCGAATGGCATTGCATGTTGACCGCGACGGGGTTCATCGTGATGTGCGTCGCGGCGAGCTCGATATGCACGGCGAACGCCGTGGCGTCGCCGCCCAGTCCTTGAGGACCCACACCGAGCTGGTTGACCGCTGTCGACAGATCGGCCTCGAGCTCGGCGCCGCCGGGATCGCTGCAATGGCTGCCGAGCGGCCGCGTCGCTGCGCGCTTGGCGAGCGCGACGCACAGGTCGGACGTACCGCCGACGCCGACGCCCACGATCGTCGGCGGGCAGGTCTTGCCGCCTGCGGCGAGCACACAGTCGACGACGAACGTCTTGATGGCGTCGACGCCCTCGGCCGGTATCGCCATCTTGAGGAACGAATTGTTCTCCGAACCGCTGCCCTTGGGAATCATCGTGATGCGCAGCGTCGCCGGCGCCTCGATGAAATCGATGTGGATCACCGGCACGTCGATGCCGCACGAGGTCTGCTCGTTGCGCCGCGTCAGCGGATGCACGACCGACGAGCGCAGCGGATATTCGCACGTCGCGCGCTCGCAACCCTTGCGGATCGCGGCCTTCAGCGCTGGACCGTCGACGTCGACACCGCGCCCGATCTCGACGTTATAGATCGGCATGCCGGTGTCCTGGCACAGGAGGTTGTCACGCTGCTCGGCCACGGCGATGTTGGTGATCATCGTGCCGAGCACGTTCTTCGCCGTGGCGTCAGTCTCGCGCGAGGCGAGCGCCGCGAAGCCTTCCTTGATGTCCGGCGGCAGCATCTTGAGCGCGCGTATGTAGAGCTCCTTGCACGTCTCCTCGACTTCCGCGAGATCCACTTTCATCGTTGCTCCATCGCAGGTTGCAATGCGCTCATCGCACCAGTGCCAGCGCAAAGGCGAGGCCGGCGGCGAGACCGGCGCCGCACGCCGCGGCGATCCAGTTCTTGCGCAGCCCCGACCACGGCCGGAATTCGATCAGCAGCAGGCGCACGCCGCCGGTCATGTGCAGTGCCAGCAGCACCACCAGTCCCCACTCGGCGAATTTGAACAGCGGGCGGTCGGTGAAGCGCAGGAAGCCGTCCAGCGCCGCGTTGCCGTGCAACGCGGTGGACAGCGCCCAGAAATGCAGCGGCAGGAACACCGCCAGCAGCACGCCCGACAGGCGATGCACGATGTACGCCCACCATGCCGCGTGATGGTGCGCGCGCGCGTCGACGCGCCGCCTCATCCGTGCACCATCGCGTAGACGGCGGTGGCGCCCATGACGATGATGACGAGCGCGAACACGTTCGCCGCCGCGTCGGCGGCGCGCGCGCGCAGGCCGAGCCATTCCTCGCCGATGCGCGCGAGGCCGACGGGTACGTGCACTGCGCAGGCGAGCACGAACACCGCGTAGAACGCCGCGAACGCGATGTTGCCGCGGGTGCGCGCGAGCAGCGCTTCGGCGGAAAGCCCGGAATGCACCGCATAGACGATCGTCACCAGGTGCACCAGCACGCACAGCGCCAGCACCATCGCGCTGATGCGCTGCCGGTACCAGCGCCTGGCTTGCGTCGCGCCGTCCATAGTCATCGTCATGCGCTCAGAGCTCGCCGCGCATGGCTGCGCGCGCGCTCACGCGCTTCAGCCCCGCGATCGCGGCCGCTGGCGCCAGGTGCTTCGGGCAGCGCTCGACACACGAGCCTTGCGTATGGCACGCATGGCAGCCGGCGTCGCCGGCCACGGCGCGCAGGCGTTCGTGCTGCGCGACGTCGCGCTCGTCGTTGACCAGCGTCCACGCGCGGTTGAGCGCCGCGGGACCGAGGAAATCGGGCCGCCACGCGACGACATCGCACGACGCATAGCAGACGCCGCAGCCGATGCACTCGATGCCGGCATCGGCCAACTTGCGCGCAGGCGACGACGGCGGCACGCGTGCGAAATCGTCATCGCGCGTACGCCGGCTCTGGAACGTTCCCTTGGCGCGCGCCCACTTGTCGAAGAATTCGCGCATGTCAGTGACGAGGTCCTTGACCACCGGCAGGTTGGCGAGCGGCGCCACCTGCAGGCGATCGCCGACGGCGACGTCGGCGACGTGCGTGCGGCAGGTCCAGCGTGCGACGCCGTTGACGCTCATCGCGCACGAGCCGCACATGCCGACGCGGCACGCGAAACGGTACGCGAGCGAAGGCTCGAGGTGGCGCTGCACGTGCGTGACGACATCGAGCACCGTCTGGCTCGCGTGGCGCGGAACCTCGTAGTCGACGTAGCCGCCCTGCTCGCGGCCGCGCCAGATCGACACGTTGAGCGTCGGCATGGGGGCGGGACGTAAAGCGTCCATTGTTCCACTGTGGCAGGTCAAAGAAAAGCCAATTGTTCGTCTGTTGAGGTAAAGTATTTCTTTACTATCCCGGTTACTACCGGCGCAATCACCATTGCCGCCGCGACCCGCATGCCGTCGATCCGCAGCCTGTACGCATTCCTCGCCGTCGCGCGCACCGGCAGTTTCGCCGCGGCGGGGCATGCGCTGGGACTGACGCCCGCGGCGATCGGCCAGCAGATGAAGGCGCTCGAGGGCGACCTGGGCATCGCATTGTTCGACCGCCGCCCGCGTGCGGTCGTTCTCAATACCGCCGGGCGCGAGGCGATGGTGGCGATCGGCGACATCCTCGCGCGCTACGAGGCGTTGGCCTCGCGGCGCGGCGGCGACACGCTGTCCGGAACGCTGGTGATGGGCGCGCTCGTGTCCGCGCTGATGGGCGCGTTCGCCAACGCGCTGTGGGCGCTGAAGCACGACCATCCCGGCCTCGACGTCAAGCTCTTCGCCGGCATGTCGCGCGAGTTCGCGCAAAAGGTCGACGACGGCGAGCTCGACGCCGCTGTCGTCACGCGCGCGCCGCACGCGCTGCCGTCGGGCCTCGCGTGGACGCCGCTCTACGCCGAGCCCATGGTGCTGATCGTTCCGACGAACCCGCATTTCGCGTTGCCGAAGGCGCCGCTCAGGATGCTGCGCGACGCGCCGTTCATCCGCTTCGACCGCGAGACGTGGACCGGCTTCCTCGTGCGCAACGCGCTGCGCGAAGCGGGCGTCAAGGTACGCGACGAGATGGAGCTCAACTCGGTGGAGGCGATCGTCGAGCTGGTGCGCGCCGGCTTCGGCATTTCCATCGTGCCGCGGCTCGCCAACGTGCAGTGGGCGCGCGATGGCGCGCTGAAGATCGTGCGCATACCCGGGGTCAGCGTGCTGCGCGAAGTGGGACTGCTCGAGCGCTCGCGCCACCAGCGGATGCAGGCCACCGCCGCCATCAAGGCGTACTTCGCGCGGCGCTTCGCCGCGGTCGCGGCGCCCGCGTGACGACGCCGCGGCGAAAACCGGCCAGCGCGGCGAGGCCCGCGATGGCGCGCGCGCCGTACCACGACGTCCATTCGCCGTCGATCAGGTCCACGCGCTTCGATGTCGTGCCAGCGAGCGTATCGGCGTCACGCTGGCGAAACGCGTAGGGCTCGGTGGACAGCAGGATGCGCCCGGCGTCGCGCCACGCGGCATCGTCGTCGCCGATCACCGGATAGCGAGCCACCGGCGCGGCAGGCAGCGTGTCCATGCCGGCGCGAGCGAGCGTCGCCGACACGTAGGTGTCGCGCGCGACGCTCATCCACGGCTTTTTCCAGATCAGGTAGAGCACGCGCTCGCGCGGCAGCGTGGCGGCGACGTCGTCGAGCGCTGCGAGCGCCGCGTCGAAGCGCTGCGCGAGCGCCGCAGCCTCGCGCTCGCGCGCGAAGACCGCGCCGAACAGCGCATACAGCCGTCGGTTGTCGGCAGGCTCCATCGGATGCGTGACGATGATGTGCGACACGAACGCGCGCGCCGCGTCGACGCTTTCGCGGC
>DATCFA010000379.1:0-4620 GCA_036509805.1 Casimicrobiaceae bacterium | reverse complement strand
GAACAGCAGCCAGGCCGGCAGCGGCAGCAGATGAAAGATGCCGACACGGTGCGCCTCGAGCCACAGCGAGACACTGATCAGCATCGTTCCGGTCACCACGCTCAGGATCAGCGTACTGACGATCCACAGGGCGGCATTGCGCCGCACGTGGCGCACGCGCTCGCGCCACGTGCGCACCGGACCGTCCGGCAGCAGCGACTCGGCGACGAGCAGCAGCACGAAGCCCGCCGCGAGGGCGATCAGCTGGCTGTGCTGCAGAAAGGAGTACCACCTGAGGCTCAACATCTGGGCTGCCCATGCATGGTTGGCGCGTAGTGTAGCGTGCGCGCCGCTGCCGCCGGCCGCTATAATCGGTGCGCCGTGCCTTCGCGCGGCGGCGTGCCGTCATTTTCCCTGTCGCGGGCCCGTAGCTCAGTTGGTCAGAGCAGACGACTCATAATCGTTTGGTCGCTGGTTCGAGCCCAGCCGGGCCCACTCGCCGCTTGGCACGATGCTTGCGCCATTCGTTATCCCATGGCCCGCCCTGTCCTTTTTCTGCTCGGAATGCATGCCGGCGGCACTTCCGCCTTGGCGGCGTCACTCGCGCAGGCCGGCGCGGCGATCGGCACGACCATCACGCCGCCGATCGAGGAGGACGGCGGTGCAGCAACCTGCTGCGCGCGTCTCGCGGCGTTGTCGGACGAGGCGCTGCGCTGCATGGGCATCACCTGGGACTCGCCGGTGGCGCTGCCCGACCGCTGGGAGCGCAACGAGGCACTGAAGGCGCTGGCGCCGGCCGCGGCCGCGGCGGTCGCCGACGAATACCCGCAAGGTGTGGCCGCAGTGGTCGCCGACCCGCGAATGTGCCGGCTGCTGCCGTTCTGGCGTGCGGCGTTCGAGCAAAGCGGCTTCGCGCCGTCGGTCGTGCTGGCGCTTCGGCGTCCCTACGAGGTCGCCAACGCGCTCGCCAAGCGCGCGCAGTTCGCGCCCGAGAAATCGCTGGCGCTGTGGCACCACCACGTCGTCGATGCCGAGCGCGGCTCGCGCGGCTTGTCGCGCACGCTGATCACGCTCGACCAGTGGCACGCCGACGCCGCAGCGGTGCTGCAGCGCATTGACGCCGATGCGCGCTTTCCGCTGGCCGCGTCCACCGCCGCGCGCGATGCCGCGCAAAAAGCCGCGAAAAAGCAAAAACCCTGTCATGAGGAGCGCGGCCAGATCGGCATGCAATCGGGGCTCGATACGGTGCTCGAGGCCGCGTACGCGAAGCTCGCCAAGCTCGGGCCGGGTGTCGATCCGCGCAAGGAAATCGAGGCATTCGCGACGGCCGCGCGTCCGGCGCTGACGGCGGCCATCGCGCCGTGGCTCGGCGCCGAGCTCGACGCGGCGCGCGACACGGCGGTGCAGCTCGCCGCAGAGCTCGCGACCACGCAGCAGCGCCTCGCCGATGCGTCGACCGAGCTCGCCGCGATGCGCGCGCTGTCGCCACCCGACGCGACGCTGCTGGTGGCGCAGCTCGAGGCACTGCGCGAGGATCGCACGCGCGAGCGCGCGCTGTTGATCGACGAGCTCACCAAGACACGCGGCGAAATCGTGCGCATGACGACGGCGGTCGCCGAGGCGCCGCGCACCGCGGAGGCGTTGCGCACCGAACTGTCGCAGGCTCACCGCGATCTCTACGACGAGCGCGCGACGATCTCGCGGCTTGCCGACGAAATCGAGAGCACGCGCCGCGATGCCGACGGCAACGCCAAGCGCTTCGATTCGGCGCGCCATCACCTGGAAGCGCTGGCGATCGAGCTGGCCGAAACGCGCGAGCAGGCACAGTCGCGCGAGCACGACCATGCAGTGATCGCCGACGAAGTGGACGCGTGGCGCGCGCACGTATCGGACCTCAGCGCGGAGCGCGACAAGCTGCTCACCGAGCGCGATCACGCGATGCGCCAGGTCACGCGCCTGTCCACCGAACTGGACGCGCTGCGCCACGAGCGCGACGGCGCGCTGGCCGACCGCGAAAGTCTCGACGAGGCGATGCGGCAATCGGGGCAGGCGCTCGCAGTGCTGCGCGACGAGTTGCCGCGGCGCGCGTCCGCCGAAGCGCTGGTCGTGCGCGAGCGCGACGGCTTGCAGACGGCGCTCAAGGCCGCGCAGGAACGAATCGGGGCGCTGGAGTCGATGCTGGGCGAGCGCTCATCGTACATCGCGGAACTGGTGCAGCGGCACAACGCGCTGGCGTCGCGGCTCAACGATCTCGACAAGCGTTCGCTGGTGCGCGCGGCGACGTGGCTGGGGGGCAAGTCGCGCAGCGACCAAGGGCGCTGACGCGTCGCGCGTCGCGGTGCGGCTTGACCGCTACCGCAGCCGCCCCACGTTGCGCCAGTAGTAAATCAACGCCGCGCCACCCACCAGCCCGCCCAGATGCGCGAAGTGCGCAACGCCGGCCTGCGTTCCGGTAACGCCGAAGAACAGTTCCAGCGCCGCATAGATGACGACGAATATTCGCGCCGGCACCGGAACCGGAAAGAACAGCAGCATCACGCGATTGCGCGGAAAGTATACGGCGTAGGCGAACAGCAATCCGAACACCCCGCCCGACGCGCCTATGGTCGGATAGACCCCGCCCATCGCGTGCGTGACGGCGAGTTGCGCGATCGCGGCCGTCACCACACACACGAAGTAATACGCGAGATAGCGGCGCCGGCCCACGACTTGTTCGAACGGGCTGCCGAACATGTACAGCGCGAACATGTTGAACGCGATGTGCGTCAGGCCGCCGTGCAGGAACGCGTAGGTGACGAGCTGCCACACCTCGAAGCTCACCTGCCCGCCGCTCGCGCTTTCGGCACCGAGCGGCCACAGTGCGAACGGAACGATCAGGCCTGGCAGCAGCATCTGCAGCAGGTAGATCGCGACGTTGGCGATGATCAGTGCCTGGGTGACCGGTGGCATGCTGTCGAAATATATCCGATGGTCGAGGACGACGCTGGATTCCCGCTTTCGGGGGAATGACGGCCGCCATTTCGAGGACGACACTGGATTCCCGCTTTCGCGGGAATGACGGGTTGTCCTTGCGGCGCGTTATGGCATGCGTACGAGGTCAGGCCAGCCGCCCGTGGCACTGCTTGAATTTCTTGCCGGAGCCGCACGGACAGGGATCATTGCGGCCGACCTTGGCGCCCGCGCGCACGAACGGCGGCGCGGCGACGGCGGTGCCTCCATCGTCACCCGGCGTCGCGGCCAGCGCTTCGTCGTAGCCCGCGTGCTGGTACTTGACATTGGTAACCGCAGGCGCCTCTTCCACCGCGGCGACATCCTCGCGACTCCTGACCTGCACGGTCAGCACGACTTTGACGACATCCTGCTTGATGCGGTCGAGCATGGCCGAGAACAGCTCGAACGCCTCACGCTTGTATTCCTGCTTCGGGTTCTTCTGCGCATAGCCGCGCAAATGAATGCCCTGGCGCAGGTAGTCGAGCGCCGAAAGATGCTCGCGCCAATGATGGTCGAGCGTCTGCAGCATCAGGCTGCGCTCGAACTGGCGCATTGTTTCGACGCTCGCCTGCGTCTCGCGCTCCTTCCACGCAGCGTCGGCCATCAGCGTCAGGCGCTCGCGGATCGACTCGCTGTCGATGTCGGCGTCGGCGGCCCATTGCGCAACCGGCGCGACGATCTGGAAATCGCCTGCCAGCGTCGACTCGAGCGCCGGCAGGTCCCACTGCTCCTCGACCGAGTCGGGAGGCACGCAGCGCGCGACGGCAGCGTCGATCTCGCCGTGGATCATCGACTCGATCGTCTCGGAAATATCATTGCTCTCGAGGAGCTCGTTGCGCTGCTGGTAGATCACGCGGCGCTGGTCGTTGGCGACGTCGTCGTACTCGAGCAATTGCTTGCGGATGTCGAAGTTGCGCGACTCGACGCGGTTCTGCGCCTTGGCAATCGAGCGGTTTACGATCGAGTGCTCGATCGGCTCGCCTTCGGGCATCTTGAGGCGCTGCATGATGTTGCCCAGGCGCTCGCCACCGAAAATGCGTAACAGCGGATCCTCGAGCGACAGGTAGAAGCGCGAGCTGCCGGAGTCGCCCTGGCGGCCGGAGCGCCCGCGCAACTGGTTGTCGATGCGCCGCGATTCGTGGCGCTCGGTGCCGATGATGTGCAGGCCACCCGCCGTCTTCACCTTCTCGTGCTGCACCACCCAGTCGCCGTGCAGCTTGTCGAGCTTGATCCGCTTTTCCGTTTCGCCCAGCGCCGGGTCCTCGCGCACCGCGAGCAGGATGGGCTCGATCATGCCGCCGAGCACGATGTCGGTGCCGCGTCCCGCCATGTTGGTGGCAATCGTTACGGCCCCCGGGCGTCCCGCCTGCGCGACGATCTCGGCCTCGCGCGCATGCTGCTTGGCGTTCAGCACCTCGTGTTGCAGCTTCTCCTTGTCGAGATACTTCGCCAAAAGCTCCGAATTCTCGATCGATGTCGTTCCCACCAGCACCGGCTGGCCGCGCGTGTGGCAGTCGCGAACGTCGGCGATGATCGCGTCGACCTTTTCCTGGAACGTGCGGAAGACGAGGTCGTTTTCGTCCTTGCGGATCATCGGGCGGTGGGTCGGGATCACCATCGTCTCGAGGTGGTAGATCTGCTGGAACTCGA
>DATCFA010000378.1:0-3131 GCA_036509805.1 Casimicrobiaceae bacterium | reverse complement strand
CGAATCAAGGGCTCGCACAACGCGATGAAAACCGGGATGCTCGCCGCTGAAAGCGTCGTCGAAGCGCTGTCCGCCGGGCGCGCGCACGACACACTCGACGACTACGGGGCGCGCTATCGCGCATCATGGGTCTACGACGACCTCTACAAGGTGCGCAACGTCAAACCCGGCCTCAAGTGGGGAATGCTGCTCGGCACGCTGCACGGCGGCGCACAGATGTGGCTCAACGACCTGAAGCTGGGTGCGCTGGTGCCGTGGACGCTGCGGCACAAGCTTCCCGACCACCTGACGCTGAAAGCCGCGGCGTCGATGCCGCCGATCGACTATCCGAAGCACGATGGCGTGCTGACGTTCGACAAACTGTCGTCGGTGTTCCTGTCCAACACCAACCATGCAGAAGACCAGCCGTCGCATCTGCAGCTACGCGACCCGGCGATTCCCGTCGACGTGAACCTCGCCATTTACGATGGGCCCGAGCAGCGCTATTGCCCTGCCGGTGTCTACGAGTTCCTTGATGCGCCCGGTGCCGCCGGCAAGCGGCTGCAGATCAACGCGCAGAATTGCGTGCATTGCAAGAGCTGCGACATCAAGGATCCCCGCCAGAACATCCACTGGGTGACACCCGAGGGTGGCGGCGGTCCCAATTACGTCGACATGTAGCCACCCACACCTCTGACACCCCGAACACCTTTCGACCGCCGAGGAAACGATGACTCCGCCAACCCCACGCCGCACCGTCCTCTCGCTGAAGGAAATGGCGCGCGCCGACGAGAAGATCGCCATGCTCACCTGCTACGACGCGAGCTTCGCCGCACTCGAAGCGCGCGCGGGCGTCGACGTCATGCTGGTCGGCGACTCGCTCGGCATGGTGATCGAGGGCCACGCGTCGACGCTGCCGGTGACCCTTGCCGGCATGCTGCACCACACGCGCGCGGTGGCGCGTGGCGCGGGCAACGCGCTGGTCGTTGCCGACCTGCCGTTCGGCACCTACCAGCAGAGCCCGCAGCAGGCGTATGCGGGCGCCGCGGAACTGATGGCGGCCGGCGCGCAGATGATCAAGCTCGAGGGCGGCAAGTGGCTCGCGCCCACCGTCGAGTTCCTGGTCGCGCGCAGCATTCCCGTCTGTGGCCACCTGGGCCTCACACCGCAGTCGGTGCATGCGCTCGGCGGCTACAAGGTGCAGGGCAGGACCGAGGAATCGGCGAAGCGCATGGTCGACGACACGCGCGCGCTGGTGGACGCCGGCATCGACTTGCTGGTGCTGGAAATGGTGCCGGCGACACTCGCCGAAACGCTGACCTTGGAGATCACGACGCCCACGATCGGTATCGGCGCGGGGCCCGGCTGCTGCGGACAGGTGCTGGTGGTCTACGACCTGCTGGCCATTTACCCGGGCAAGATGGCGCGCTTCGTGCGCAACTTCATGACGGGCAGCGACAGCATCGAGGCGGCCGTCGGCGCGTACGTGCGCGCGGTGAAGGACGGCAGTTTTCCAGGCCCGGAACACAGTTTCTAGGCATCCCGCGCGCGCATCGAACGTGGACATCGTCGACACCGCCGACGCGTTGCGCGCGCGCCTCGCTACCGCAGGAACGGTGGCGTTCGTGCCGACGATGGGCGGCCTGCACGCGGGCCACCTGCAACTGATGCGCCGCGCGCATCGCGAGGGCGGCACCGTCGTCGCGAGCATCTTCGTCAACCGGCTGCAATTCGCCCCCGGCGAGGATTTCGAGCGCTATCCGCGGACGTTCGACGCCGATTGCGCAAGCTTGCGCGACGAACGTGTCGACGTGCTGTTCGCGCCCCGCGATGACGTGATGTACCCCGTACCGCAACGCTACCGCGTGGCGCCGCCGGCGCTCGCCGGCGAGCTGGAGGGCGCGTATCGACCCGGATTCTTCGAAGGTGTGTGCACCGTCGTGCTGAAGCTGCTCAATCTCGTGCAGCCCGACGTCGCCGTATTCGGCGCCAAGGACCGCCAGCAGCTCGAAATCGTGCGCGGCATGGTGGAAGATTTCAACCTGCCGGTGCGTATCGTCGAGGTGGCGACCGAGCGCGCCGATGATGGGCTTGCGCTGTCGTCGCGCAACGCCTACCTGTCCGACACGCAGCGCCGCGAGGCGCCCGCACTTCACCGTGCGTTGCAGGCGGCGACACGCGCGCTCGCGGCCGGCGAGCGGAATTTCGCGCGCGTTGAAAACGATGCGCGCGCAGCACTTGCAGCGCGTGGCTGGAAGGTCGACTACGTAAGCGTGAGAGAACGCGTCGGCCTCGCAGTGCCGGAACGTGATGCGGCGGCGGAGGCGCTGGTCGTCCTCGCCGCGGCGACGCTCGGCACGACGCGGCTGATCGACAACGTCGCCGGCGCCGGCGACTGACCGCGGCACGCGTTCAGCGCGGCCACAGCCACGCGGCGCCGCGCACCCCGCTCGAGTCGCCATGCGCGTTTTTCACGAGGCGCGTGTCGACGCGGTCACTGAACACCCACTGCCCCCATTGCTGCGGAACATCGGCATACAGCGCGTCGATGTTCGACATGCCGCCACCGAGCACGATGGCATCCGGGTCGACGATGTTGATCACATGCGCCAGCGCGCGCGCCAGACGCCCGGTGTAGCGCACCAGCGCCGCCTTGCATTGCGCATCGCCGGCGACGGCGCGCGCGACGATCTGGGCGGACGGCAGCGACCGGTCGTGCGCGTAGTCGCGCTCCATGCCCGGTCCCGACAGGAACGTCTCGATGCATCCCGTGTGACCGCAAAAACAGCGTGGGCCCGGCCGTTCGTCATCGCGCGGCCACGGCAGCGGATTGTGGCCCCATTCGCCGGCAATGCCGTTGGCGCCATCGAGCATCTGGCCGCGCACGACGATGCCGCCGCCGACACCCGTCCCGAGGATGACGCCGAACACCACTTCGGCGCCCTCTCCCGCTCCGTCGGTCGCCTCCGACAGTGCAAAACAGTTGGCGTCGTTGCTGACGCGTACCGGGCGTGCGAGCCGCGCGGAGAGGTCATCCTGGATCGGCTTGCCGTTCATGCAAACAGAGTTCGAGCCGCGCAGCAGGCCCGTTGCACGCGAGCGCGAGCCCGGCGTGCCGACGCCGACGGTCGCCGAGCCCGGTGCGAGCTTCA
>DATCFA010000377.1:0-2814 GCA_036509805.1 Casimicrobiaceae bacterium | reverse complement strand
GCACGCGATCTGCGACTCCCGCAGCAATCCGGTGAACGCGTCGATCGGCCGCGTCGAATGGCCGATGGTGAAAAAAGGCGGCGTGGACAGAAAGCGGTGGCGCGCTATTCGCGTGCGCGCTTTTCGATGATCTGGATGGCGGCCCACGACCAGTCGGCGCGCTGCTCGACCAGGTGGCGCAGCGCGACCGTGTACACCGAGCGGCCGGTGCCGAGGATGATATTGCGGCCCTCGGAATATTCCTGCGTGGGAATGATCAGCGTCTTCACCGACAGCGGCTTGTCGGGGCGCGACGGTGGCGGCAGGTAGAGCCCGTCGAAGCGCGCGCCGACCGTCGACACGTCGATGCCGTTGACCATGAACCCCATGTCGTCCTTGGGCTCGCGGCGCGAGTTGAGCGTCACCGCGACGATGCGGTCGGCAATGATCGACACGCCGGCCTCGACCTCTTCAGTGGACACCTTGTTGAGGCGACGCACGACGCCCAGCACCCAGTCGGACACGTCCGACTGGCGCACGGCGACCAGCGCGCCCAATGCAAGGCTTTGTCCGATGCCGCCGGACGCCGCGATGCGCAGCCCGGCGACGCTGCGATCCTTGACCTGCCACATCGGATCGGAAAATGACGACAGGCTCGCCGCGAGCGAATCGTGCTCGTCGGGCACGCGTTTGCGCGAGCGTGGCGAGTCGGCAACCGCGTAGACCTCGATCTGCTCGTGGCCGTGTCCGGCATCAGCGGCGTCGCCCATGTCCTTGGCGGTCAGGTCGCGCGCGATGCGCCCCAGGCCCACGCGCACGCGCGCGGGGACCGCGCACGCGATGCGCGGATCGCGACGGAAGTCGACGTTGACGTTGGGTGCGATGGCCGGGCGGATCTTTTCGAGAATGGCGACACGCAGCGGATTGATCGATGCCGCCGGACCCTGGTCGGTGTCTTCGGCCTGGCGCAGCGATGCAATCGCGCGGTCGAGCTGGTCGGACATCGGCGTCGTGTCGAGGTAGCGCAGCATCGATCCCGAATCGTTGCCGGTGCGCCGCGTGAGGCCCGTCTTGCCGGCGATGTCGACAAAGAAACCTTCGGGCGAGCTCGGCACCGACTCGAGCAGCAGCCGCCGGCTCCATGCGCGAAGCTGCGCCGACCCCCAGTCGAGCTCGACCGGGGACAGGTTGCCGGTGTTGAGCTGGTGGATCAGCAGCGCGAACAGGTATTCCTGCTCGACCGTCCATTGCGTCGCGTTTGGATTGGCGGCGCCGAGCACCACCGGCACGCGCTCGACGCCGAGCTCGGTGGCGCGCAGGTACGTGCGGTGCAGCTCCATCCACTTCGCGGGGATCCAGCGCTCGTAGCGCGAGACGCGCAGCTTGGCGTCGGTGCCGTAGTAGTGCAGAAGGCGCGCGAACAACAACGGCACCAGCGGTTTCCAGCGCGGATTGGCCTGCTGCCTGACCGCTTCCTCGAGTGCGAGCTGGTACGCGAATATGAAACCCTGCGTCAGGTCGAATACCGCCTGCCAGATGCGCACCGACAGCTTCGGTCCGGCGTCGACGTTCTCGACGTATTGCTTGGTGAGCTGGCGGCGGTCGGCGGCGAGCGCCGCGTCGAGGAACTCGATGGCGCCGGCGCGCGCGATATCGATTGGCTTGCGCGACTGGCGAATCGCATCGAACGCACGCATCACATGCTGCTGGCGGCCGATGACGTCGAGGGCGGGCAATTGCCGCAGCCACGCAGACGCCGATTTCGCCGAAACCAGCGGATCGGTGGCGTCCTTGCTCGACGATGTCAGGAAACCGAACATTCAATCCTAGTGGCGCACACGCACGCACGAGGCGCGCGGATGCGCGCCGTCTGCCATGCAGCACAACCCATGTTTATAGCCCAATTCACGCCACGGCGCAAAAGCATGCGCAGTCCGATACAATTCGTCTTCACATCCACGACGCGCTTCCCGTTGTAGTGTCCAGTGGCCCGGCTCGCAAATCCCCCGTAAATCATTGCCTTCCTCCCATGCCCAGCTTGATCATTTGCTTAGGTTTCGCCGCACTGCTGCCAATGCTCGCGTTGTACGCGCCGGCTGCCATTGCGCAAACATCGTCCGCACCCACTCATGAACTGGTCAGCAAATTGGATGCCAATCCTGCAACTCTACAGAAAACCGATATAAAACAAGGCAATGGTGCCGAAGCCGTCAGCGGCAAAGTCGTGGTCGTTCACTACAGCGGGTGGCTGTACGACGCAACCGCGCCAGAGGGCAAAGGCAAGAAATTCGACAGTTCGCTCGATCGCAAGGTCCCGTTCGGCTTCTTCCTCGGCGAGGGTAAAGTGATCAAGGGGTGGGACGAGGGCATCGTGGGGATGAAAGTCGGTGGCCAGCGCCGGCTGGTCATCCCGCCGGAACTCGGCTATGGCGCGCGCGGCGCGGGCGGCGTGATCCCGCCCAACGCGACGCTCATTTTCGACGTCGAACTTCTGGAAGTTAAATAGGCCGAATTCCCGATGCTGCCCCGTGACGGTCGCACTCCCACCAAGCGCCGCGTCGACTACCGGCCGCCGGCGTTCCTGGTGCCGGTGGTAGCGCTCGAATTCGACCTCGCGCCTGAAAACACCCGCGTCACGGCTACATTCGCGTTTCGCCGCAATCCGGCAGCCAGCGCCACCGAGGTGCGCTCGCCGCTCGTGCTCGATGGGGAGCACCAGGCCGATGTAGAGGTGCTGCTCGATGGCGTCGCGCTGCAGGCGCCGCGGATCACGCTCGGCGACCACACGCTGACACTCAACGATCCGCCGCACGAAGGCACGCTGACGGTGCGCTC